>CAZJNL010000907.1:0-2864 GCA_964546515.1 uncultured Oscillatoria sp. | reverse complement strand
AACCGGGGGCAGAGTTTTTCCCGGATGAGTGGGGCGCGTTGCTAATTACTCCCAATATTAGAGCCGAATAATATGCTATAATGTCTTCTCATCAGCTTCTGCAGTAGAGGCTGTTTACCCCGAAATGTCTGTGACAATGGTGTTAATACTGCCGCCTCCTCAGCGCCAACCTCGACAACATTCAAGCCATGTATAAAGATAGAGATAGATTTTAGATATTGAATATTTTAAGTCAGAATTAAATTGGATATATCCTAATCTAAAATAAAAAGAAAAAATCTAAACAGCGGCCAGGTTTATTGGAAGTCCATGCCTTCGTGGGTTCCGTCGTGAATTGGCTCCGATTCTGACACTTAATCTTCACAAGATTCTCAGCATCCAGAGCGCACTTCATCAGATATACCATGCGAATACGACGGCTGTCGTAGGTGTGGAAGTAGAACCGGTTGCTCTTCAAATCGCAAGCATAAGTCCACAAGGTATGGTCATAATGCGGCTCTTCATCCGACTTTTCAGATGATGTTTCAGATGACGGTGCAGGGCGCACTGAACCTTTGGGAATGTCGAAATTGTTGAGAATGTGGAAAGCATGAAGCACAGCTTATTGGCCAGTTTCTGGAGGTAGCACTGCCTGGGTGGTCTGACTGAATACGGTTGCTCGGACGAGGCGAGAGGGAGGCGTAAAATCACCGGGCAAGCCAAGCAACCCACTCCCCTCGCCGAATTGCTCCAGCTTTATATCCCCAATTTCCACAGGCGGCACATTAATCGGTGAAAGATTAATGTAATTCCGCAGGTTCGTCATCTGCCAATCAAAGGTGGGCGAATTCGCCATCACTCCCAGCGGATTATCATGGTACGTTATCTGGCCTTTCACATATTCAACCACAAGGCTATCGCCCTTGCTGTCATGAATGACGTAATGAACCGGTACGACAAAGCCAAATGGTCCAAAGACGCCCTTGCCAACCTTCACAGTGAGCAATGCCTCTTTCACCTCTTCCACTGTGGCGAACTGACTGAGTGCCCAAATCCCAAACTGTTCAGGAGCGATAGTCTGGGGATAGTCTTTTTCCGACACCTCTTGGAACTCGGCATATCCACGGAAATAAAATATTCTAACCGCTAGCCCAACCTCATTCAAGCCATCTGCGATTGCCGGCTCATCTAATGCGTTCACGCCAACGCTGGCGTACTTTGTTTCCCAGCTCAATCCGTTCTGTTTCCCATCTGGGGTTTTCCCCGTAAATTTGTACTTCCGCTGGACGGCGATCGCATCTGATTTGAGAGGCAAATCAAACTCCATCGTTCGGGCATAGATAACAGAGCCATCTTTGGCCTTTATCTGAATGCCGGGACACATGAAATCAATACTCCTTGCTTCTTTTGGATAGAACAACACTTCTGTTGCCAGCAAATATTTTAACTTGGCTCGAACCCAAATGGCAAGGCAGGTTAAATTTAATATAATCTAAGTATATATGTGCGGGGCCGCGAGAAATTTTGCTTATATATATAAACCCCTTTTCCCTAAGAAGCAATACCCAATGCCCAATGCCCTATGGTTAGGGGTTAGGGGTTAGAGGCTAGATTTTAGGAGAGAAGTTGATAATTAATCCCATGCCCCATGCCCCAGTCCCGCCGCAATGCCCCATGCCCAATGCCCAATCCCCTTACGGTTAAATAATTTGACTCATGGCCGGGGGAATCTCAGTCAAAGTGTAAAGTTTTATGACAAGATTCAACGCTTCTGGGTTGCGGGATGGTTCCGCACCACCCGTCGAAGCAACTTGCGGCCCCAGAAGAGAAACGGGCACTTGCGGCCCCTTTGCGATTCACGGGCAAAGGTTGCGGGTAAAAGCGGGCTTTCGCAGGGGTGACAACCCCCTGTCTTTTGCGACTCCCTCATGCCCCGGTATGGAAATGGGCACTTGTGGCCCCCGGGTGATTCGTGGGCTGACACGGGAGTAGAAAACAAAAGCACCCCAAAAAAAATGGATAACACAATTGTCGTTCCTCATTCCCTCCGAGCGCAAAGTTTGACACCCTGAATCGGGAAGTCACCTTCTGCTTTGACTTTGAAGCCAAGCCCGACAAAGCCCGAACCGTCCTCAAAGCCGCGATCGCCACCGGCGACTGTTTCAAGAACGCCAGTGTCACAATCTGCCTTCTGCCCGACCCTGACAAAGGGGTTGACGATTTTGTGGTTGCCGGTGGCAGCTTCGAGGCTGTCTACAACTCCGGCAAACAGCTGTCTACAGTCAAGGCAGAGCAGTTCTGGAAGCTGACCTGCCCCGTCAAAGAGCGGCTCAACCAGCGCTATTTGGGCGAGCTACCAAACCCGCAGTCGGGGCTGGCTATCGTCAAGTCCGCAAAAGGGAGCGGCAAAACCACCCGCCTGAGAAAACTGATCTCCGAGGCTGACAGCACCGGGCGACGGACGCTGTTGCTCACCCACCGCATCGTGCTGGGGCAGGCAATCTGCGACGCGGTTGGCATCCCTTAGATCACTGAAGCTGTCGGTTCTGAAATGGGGCGGTTGCTCGGATTCGGGCTGTGCATAGATTCTTGCCATCCAGACAGACAGGGAAGGATTGTCCCTTCGGAGTGGGCTGATGCGATTGCGATCATCGATGAGGTTGAGCAGGTCATCTCCCACATGCTCAGTGCCGCGACCTGTCGCCTGGACGCTGTGAAAATTTTGCTTCCGTAAAGGCAGTTGATTGCCACCGTCCTTTCCACCGGCGGGCTAGTCATTGCGCAGGACGCTGACCTGTCCGATGTTGCGGTGGATTTTCTGCGCAAGCCATGCCCTTTCAATATTCAGCCCGGGGTTGCTGTCAACAACTGGAAGCCCGAACAAG
>CAZJNL010000906.1:0-2867 GCA_964546515.1 uncultured Oscillatoria sp. | reverse complement strand
TCGCCCGGGGGCACAATATCTTGGACACGGCAGCCGCCCGCCCCACGCCGCCCGCCCCACGCCGCCCGCCCCACGCCCTCAGGCCACAACCGGCAATCTTGCCGGCGTTAAAAGTCTAGTTTTAGCAAAAGTAATAAAGAAATTATAAAACAGCCGCCGCCCTCCGACAAACCGGTACGCTCTCCTCCTGCCACCCTGCGGAGGCCCCCAATGTTAAATTTTGTTAATTTTTGCAATCAAGATTTATCATAAGGATTTATATTGTCAAGGAAGCCACTATTCCCTATTCTTGAATTTGGGAATGCTAAGCGTTTTTCTCCGTAGGGGAAAATAGGGCATTTCCGTGAAAAGTTTCCGGGGTCAAGCTGGGCGAGGCCCAGTGAATTACGCTCATCCTACAGGAGATCCAAGATGTCAATCGCAGTTGGAATGGTTGAAACGAAAGGCTTTCCGGCTGTCGTGGAAGCAGCAGATGCGATGGTCAAAGCCGCCCGCGTCACCCTCGTGGGGTACGAAAAAATCGGCAGCGGTCGCTGTACCGTGATTGTCCGGGGGGATGTGTCGGAGGTGCAAGCCTCTGTCGCAGCGGGGATTGAATCCGCCAGGCGGGTGAATGGCGGTGAGGTGCTGTCTACCCACATCATTGCCCGTCCCCACGAGAACTTGGAGTACGTTCTACCGATTCGTTACACCGAAGCAGTTGAACAGTTCCGCAGCTACTAGCACCGCCGCACGCGCAAGCGTGGCCACCGTCTTCACTCCCCTTGCCCACTGGGGGCGTCCAAAAACAGCACCGCCATTTTTGTCGTGTTTGACCTCGTGGGGTGCTAGGGCTTTTATTTTTGGACAAATCGTTTGAGCTAAACATGTTTCAGGAGCAAAGCAGATGTCAATTGCCGTAGGAATGGTAGAAACTTTGGGCTTTCCGGCTGTCGTGGAAGCAGCAGATGCGATGGTCAAAGCCGCCCGCGTCACCCTCGTGGGCTATGAAAAAATCGGCAGCGGTCGCGTCACCGTGATTGTCCGGGGGGATGTCTCGGAGGTGCAAGCTTCCGTGGCCGCCGCCATCGAGAACGTCAAGCGAGTCAACGGCGGGCAAGTCCTGTCCACCCACATCATCGCTCGCCCCCACGAAAACCTGGAATACGTCCTGCCCATTCGTTACACCGAAGCCGTCGAACAGTTCCGCGAAGCTACCGGTGGCATTCGCCCCATCGGCAGACCGTAACAACCGATGCAAATTGCCAAAGTCAAGGGCACGGTAGTCAGCACCCAAAAGGAACCCAGTCTCAGAGGCTGCAAATTTCTGCTCCTGCAATTGCTAGATGAGGAAGGACGCCTGCTTCCGGAGTACGAGGTGGCCGGGGATACTGTCGGTGCCGGTGTGGATGAGTGGGTTCTCGTCAGCCGTGGCAGTGCCGCCCGCCAGATTCCCGGCAGCGAACACCGTCCCCTGGACGCTTTGGTGGTGGCGATTATAGACACGGTGACCGTTGAAAATCGCCTGCTTTACAGCAAGAAAGACCAATATCGTTAACCCGTCAGCGGTCAGCCAACTGCGGGCACCTGGCTAATGGCTGATTGCTTTGTGTAGAACAAATTAGCAATTAGCAGGAAGCAGCCGCACGGCGGGCTGATAGCTGACAGCTGAGCGTAGCTTTTTAAGAAAGGAGAAACTTAGATATGGCAGTCCGCAGTCTCGCGGCACCCCCAACCCCGTGGTCGAGAAATTTGGCTGAGCCCAAAATTCACGAGACAGCCTACGTGCATTCTTTTTCTAACATCATTGGGGATGTGCGCATCGGGGCCAATGTTCTGATCGCTCCAGGTACGTCGGTACGGGCAGATGAGGGCACACCTTTCTACATTGGTGAGAGCACCAATGTCCAAGATGGGGTGGTGATTCACGGTCTGGAAGCAGGCCGGGTGATTGGAGATGACCAAGAGCGCTACTCGGTGTGGATTGGCAAAAACTGCTCCATCGCCCACATGGCCCTGATTCACGGGCCGGCCTACGTTGGGGATGACTGCTTTATCGGCTTTCGCTCCACAGTGTTTAACGCCCGCGTAGGCAAAGGCAGCATCGTGATGATGCACGCCCTGATCCAAGACGTAGAGATTCCCCCAGGCAAATACGTTCCCTCCGGAGCGGTGATTACCAACCAGCAGCAAGCCGACCGGCTGCCGGACGTTCAGGAATCGGATCTGAAATTTTCCCGCCACGTTGTGGGCATTAACGAGGCTCTCCGGGCCGGCTACCAGTGCGCTCAGGACGTCGCCTGCATCGCGCCGGTGCGCGACGAACTGGGGTTGGCCACAGGAGCGAATGGCCACAGCGCCGGGGCGGCGGCTTCTGCCAAGCTCAGCAGCGAGACAGTCCTTGCAGTGCGCCAGCTTCTGGCTCAAGGGTACAAGATAGGCGCGGAACACGCTGACGAGCGCCGGTTCCAAACTTCTTCTTGGAAGACTTGCGGGGCGATTAAGGCCAAGCAGGAAGCCGGAGTGGTGGCTGAGCTGGAAGCTTTTCAAGCCGAATACAGCGGCGAATATGTGCGCCTGATCGGCATTGACTCGAAAGCCAAGCGCCGGGTGCTGGAATTGATTATCCAGCGTCCGGGTGACAAGGGGCAGACACAGTCGGCTGCGGCTGCTGGCTCAGCACCGGCACCCGCCGCCACCAGCACGGCACCCGCTGTGGCAGCTTCGGGCAGCTTGAGCGCCGAAGCGGTCGCACAAGTGCGCCAGTTGCTGGCTCAAGGGTACAAGATCGGCACCGAACACGCCGATGAGCGCCGGTTCCAAACTTCTTCTTGGAAGAGTTGCGCTCCGATTCAGGCTAAGCAGGAGTCTGCAGTGGTGGCTGAGCT
>CAZJNL010000905.1:0-2876 GCA_964546515.1 uncultured Oscillatoria sp. | reverse complement strand
CCCGATATCATTCTAACCGCAGATGCTGCCGGTACGATAACGTTTGTCAATCGCGTGACGCCCGGTTTGAGCGCACAGCAGGTAATCGGGAGCAGTATTTATGACTGTGTGGTGCCAGAATCCCGCGAACAGTTGAGGGAGATCGTAGAAAGCGTCTTCACCACCGGCATCGCGCAGCAGTTAGATATAGCCGGTGTGGGTCTGTACGATAGCATTTCCTGGTATTCCAGTCGCATCAGTCCAATTCAAAAAAGCGGGCAAGTGGTGGCTGTTACCATAATCGCCACCGACATCACGGAACGCAAGCGGATGGAAGAGGCGCTGCGGGAATCGGAAAAGCGATACCAGCTAGCCGTTAGTGCAGGCAAAGTGGGCGTCTGGGATTGGAACATCGAAACCGGCGAAATCTATCTCGACCCCAACTTAAAAGCCATGCTGGGCTTTGAGCCAGAGGAAATCCCCAACCGCCAAGAAGACTGGCTCAAGCGCGTGCATCCCGAAGACTTGCCAGCGGTGATGGCAGCTGCGAAAGCGCATCTGGAAGGGCACACACCCCACTACGAAATCGAGCAGCGCATGATACATAAAGATGGCAGTGTCCGGTGGATTCTGGGGCGGGGCACCGCCATTCGCGACGGGGGAGGCAAAGCGTATCGCATGATGGGAACCGACAGCGACATCACCGAAGGCAAGCTGGCGGAAGAAGCGCTGCTGCAAGCCAAACAAGACTTGGAAATTCGCGTTCAAGAGCGCACCACTGAATTGACCCAGCTGCTAGAACAGCTGCAGCGGGAGTCTTTCGAGCGCCAGCTGGTGGCGGAAGCCCTCAGCCAAAGCCAAGACCGGCTCAACAGCATTCTCAACTCACTCGATGACGTGGTGTGGTCAGTTGATGCCACCACCTTCAAGGTGCTTTACATCAGCCCCGCCGCTGAAGCGGTTTACGGACTCCCTCAATCCGAGTTTTTCAACCATCCCCACCTGTGGATAGAGATGATTCACCCGCAAGATCGCCAGCGCGTTGAGGGTTTGCTTCAAAAACGCATGACAGCGGGCACGACGGATATAGAATACCGCATCGTGGGATCTTCGGGAGAGGTGCACTGGCTGCGATCTCGCAGCCGGCTGGTTTGCGACGCCACCGGCAGCCCTGTCCGCATCGACGGCATCGAGACGGACATCACCGCCCGCAAGCTGGCTGAAGCGGCTTTGCGCCAGTCGGAAGCGCAATTTAGAAAACAGGCCAAACGAGAAGCGCTGCTCAACCGGCTGGCTAGCCAGATCCGCAACTCTCTCGACCTCGACAATATCCTAGAAACCGCCGTACAGGAAATTCACACGCTGCTGCAGATTGACCGCTGCCTGTTCGTTTGGTATCGCCCTAACGGTTGGGAAAGTTGGAAAGCCGGTTCGCTGGAAACTTGCAAAGGGCTGGAAAGTTCGGATCAGCCTTCCAACCGGCAAACCTCTAAAGCTTGCAACTCTTACTGGCAAGTGGTCAAAGAAGCCAAGAAGCCTGACGCGCCCAGCCTTTTGGGAGCTTACCCGGATGACCGGGACTCTCCGGTGATTGCCAAGCTTTTAAATCGGGAAATGATTCGCCTCAATGATGTCAGGACTCTCGCTGAGCCTGAACTGCAGCAGCTGAAGTGGGTGAGCGGCTTCACTTCTATAGCGATCCTGCCGATTCACACGCCTGCCGGCGAGATTGGCTTGCTCGCCTGCGGACAGTGCTGCGGTTCCCGCCCCTGGCGCGACAGTGAAGTGGGGCTGCTGTGCGCCATCGCCGACCAGCTGGCGATTGCCATCAGCCAAGCTGAACTCTACGCCGGCGCTACCGAAGCCGCCCGCGCCGCTAAGGAACAAGCCCAGCAGTTGCAGCAAGCGATGAACGCCCTGCAACAAACCCAAGCCCAGCTGATCCAGACGGAAAAGATGTCCAGCCTGGGACAGATGGTTGCCGGTGTCGCCCACGAAATTAACAATCCCGTCAGCTTTATCTACGGCAATGTTGACCCGGCGATGGAATACATTCAAGATTTGCTGGGGCTGATTGACCTCTACCAGGAACATTTTCCCCAAAACCAGGAGATTGCCGAAGTAATTGACGCCATCGACCTGGAGTTTGTCAAGGAAGACTTGCCGAAACTCCTGCACTCCATGAAGGTGGGGGCTGAGCGCATTCGCCAGATTGTCTTGTCGCTGCGCAATTTCTCAAGGCTGGATGAAGCCCAAATGAAAGCGGTAGACCTTCACGAAGGGATAGACAGCACTCTGCTGATTTTGCAGAATCGCTTGAAAGCCAAGGGGGCGAGTGCTGAAATTAAGGTGATTAAAGAATACGGCCAGCTGCCGCTGGTGGACTGTTTTGCTGGGCAGCTGAACCAGGTGTTTATGAATATTCTGGCGAATGCGATTGATGCGCTTGAGGAGCCTCGGACAGCGACGGCTGGGGGTGCCGGTGGCAGAGAAGCTGCCATCCGGATTCGCACCGGCACCCCCGACGCCAATCGAGTGGAAATCCGGATTGCCGACAGCGGACCTGGGATGAAATCTGAGGTGATCTCGCGAGTTTTTGACCCCTTCTTTACCACCAAACCCGTGGGTGCCGGCACGGGCTTGGGGCTGTCGATTAGCTATCAGATTGTTGTGGAAAAACACGGCGGTAAGCTGAAGTGCACCTCCGAAAACGGTAAGGGGACGGAGTTTGTTATTGAGCTGCCGGTGCGCCAGAATTACAGCGAACCGCCGATATTTAAGGAATAGGGTATTGGGCATTGGGCATTGGGCATTGGGCATTGGGCATTTTTCTTTAACGCCGAAACAGTATGATCCCCCCCTGCCCCCCCTTAAAAAGGGGGGGAAACTTTCAAGCC
>CAZJNL010000904.1:0-2878 GCA_964546515.1 uncultured Oscillatoria sp. | reverse complement strand
CTTCGCCCTTCCCCTGACGCTACCTGCAGACAACCGCTAAAAAACCTGCAACCGAAAGGTTGCGGTAGGGGGGATGTTGACTGCAAGGAGCGGGGGAGCGGGGGAGAGAGATTGCCGGTTCAGAAGTAGGGTGCGTTAGCTTTGCTAACGCTACAAGTTGCTACAAGTTGCGAACCCACCGGCACGATATGATCGGGGATTGCCAAGTTACAGGATAACCGCAAACCCAACCCCCTGGCGGGGAAAATCCCACACCCCCTGCTTCCCGATGTCCTACCCGCTAAGGGGGGGCGGATAGGGGGCTAGAAAAAAAGTGCGATGGGGGCGATCGGAAGGTGGCTGTTTGTGATATCATTTCAATATAATAATTTCAATGTTAGCAGATGATCCGCACTGTAATTAGCCTTGACCCGGAAGATAAACGCTGGCTGGAGCATAAGGCGAGAGACACTAAGACGCCTATGACGGCTCTTATCCGCCAAGCGATTCGGCGCATGCGCCAAGAAGATGAGGCGAACTCGCCCTCTCTTGATACGCTCTTGGACCGTACTAAGGGAATTTGGAAAAAGGGGGATGGTTTGGCTTACCAGCAAGCTGTGCGTTCGGAGTAGGAATGAGACTGTTGCTAGATTCGGTTATCCTGATTGACCATTTCAAGAATATCCCTGCGGCTACTTCCTACCTCAGGGAAAACCAGGGTGAAATTGCTATTTCTGCGATTACTAGGGCTGAGGTTCTTGCCGGCTTCTCTCCCCCAGAGGCGCTGCTGGTGGAGCAACTTTTGGAGCGGTTTTACACTTTGCCGGTAGATGCGCAAGTGGCTGATTTGGCTGCGGCTTTGCGGCGAGAGCATGGATGGAAGCTTTCTGATGCGATTCAAGCTGCTCTCGCTCAGATTCACGGGCTGATTTTTGTCACCCGCAACAGTCGGGATTTCCCGCCAGAGCGCTATGAGTTCGTGATGATTCCCTACAGGGTGTGAGCTGTCGCTGCGAAAAGCTCTTAATAATGAACCGCCATAGACGCGAAGCGCGGCTTCCCGTAGGGTAGACGCCAAGTACGCCAAAAAGGTGGGGTGCGTTCCGGCTCGCAGCACCCTACTGTTATGGGGTAGTCTGTGATGGGGAACGCACCCTACTCCTATATACTGTAGGGTGCTACTTCTATATAATCAACCGCCATAGACGCAAAGCGCGGCTTCCCGTAGGGTAGACGCCAAGAGCGCCAAGAAGTACGAGGGAGCCTTCGTGGCGCGTTGCGCTTCACGAAGAGCGCCAACAGCATCATTGATTCGGCGCAATTCACCGGCTTGCTGTCAATCCCCGGCATTTTCTCACCCCCCTTGCAATTTAACATAAATTGTGCTATGTAAAGAGAATCTCAGGAAATTCTCTCTGTGGCACGAATGGAAATGGATACTAAAAATAAGCTGCTGGGATGGAGCGCGGTGTTGGGAGTGGCACAAACCCTCGCGACGGCTTTGGGGGGACCGGCAGCGGGTGGAGTGCTGGCGGCTAATGTGCTCTCAACTATCGCCGCTAGTGTCGCCGGCAATATGACGGCGACTGAATTGGGCAATTATCTGGTTGAGAAGCTCAGTAACAGTCAGAAAGTTCTCCACAGTCGCGACTTGACAAATGCGGCAGGAAAAGCTATAAGCCTTGTTATCAGAGAGGCGGCTAAATCTGACGCTCTGATTGAAATTGCGGAGCGCAAGGGGCTGCTTTATCCAGAACAAGACCTCTGTAAGCTCGCGGGCAAAACGGCTGACTATTGGCTGAATATTAACACAGCAGCCGGCGCACCGGCAACTTCTCTCCAGATTCCAGAAGCTCAGCTAGCCAAGATTTTTTCCCCCGACTCTACAGAGTTTGCCACAGTCACGGGATTGGACGCCGCTACCTGGGAAAATTTCCTTAAGGATTTGGCTCGCTCTCAACACAAAACGCTCGATTCTGATATAATAAAAGCAGTTGCCGGCGAGCTGCACGCCAAGTTTCCCCGCGCCTTTCGCGAGGTGCTGAAACGGGACAGTCAAGCCTTTGCGGGGATGCTGCTGGAGTTGCACACCGAGGCGATCAGCTATCTCCAGCAGTTGGGGCTTCAGACGGGAGAGATTCTGGTAAAATTGCAGGGGGTGGCGACTCAAGAGCAGATGTGCCAGCTCATGGCGCGGCTGGATACAGCAGAAGTTGGCATCCGCACTGATTTAGCCGAGATTCGGGAAGTGTTGGAAAAACTTGCAGACACTTCTGCGCCGCGCCTTCCGCTTCCCTACGAGTGCGAGACGATTATTCACGAGAAGACGCGAGACTTCGTTGGGCGGAAATTTGTCTTCGCGGCGATTGGGGAGTTTGTGCGCAAGAATCCTAAGGGCTATTTTATCCTGGAAGGGGAACCGGGCGTTGGCAAAAGCGCCATTATGGCGATGTGCGTGCTGGCAATGAATTGGCGGTGTGTGGCGCATTTTAACGTGCAATCCCAGGGCATTACCCGCGCTGAGCAATTTCTGGAGAATGTCTGCACGCAGTTGGTGAAAGGTTCCCAGCTGAATTATACCACACTGCCTGCGAACGCGACTGCGGACGGCAACTTTTTGGCGCGGCTGCTGGGGGAAGTTAGCGCTAAACTGGGCGGGAAAAAGCTGGTGATTGTGGTGGATGCTTTGGATGAAGTGGACTTGACAAGCCAGACTTCGGGGAGTAATGTGCTTTACTTGCCTTATTCTTTGCCGGATGGCGTCTACTTCCTTGTGTCGAAACGACCGCAATTCGTGCCTTTGCACGTCAGTAACGAGCTGCCTTTTGACTTGATGCAGCACCCGGCAGAGAGTCTGGAAGATGTCAAGAGCTATATTCAAAAACGCACCGGCACCAGT
>CAZJNL010000903.1:0-2878 GCA_964546515.1 uncultured Oscillatoria sp. | reverse complement strand
AGCTGGCCTGCTCCATTCCTCGTTCCCAGCTCAAGCTGGGAACGCCTATTTGTTGGCTCTGCCTCCCTCTCAAGCGACCTATCAAGCGCTATCCGCTTGGCAGGGGGTTTAAACCCCCATTAATTCGCCACCCGGATCAAAATCGGAGAGGGGGTTAGGGGGTGAAGGGGAGAAGGTTAAGCGGTTTGGGCAATCCTATATATCCACCCCCGCTGACGCCGGCACGGCAAATTAGCTAATATCGGGTAAAAAGCATATCACAAAAAATGCCTTAATTGCGTCGTGTTTTGCGAATCTCATTTAATCGTAAAGCATCTCATTTCCAGCAATTCCCCCCGAAAAATGGCCCCAGGCACAGGTTGGGTCGTGTCGCGGTCAGGTGCCACCCTGGCTGATGGCCACCGGCACCGGGTAAGTCGGGCCCCGAAAAGCGGATTGGCGGCACCCCCGCTGACGCCGGCACGTCAAATTATCTAATCTCCGGTAGAAAGCATATATACAAAACCCGCACGGTCGTGTTTTGCGAATTTTATTTAATCGGAAAATATATCAGCTATCCTGCTTGTCCCAGAAGACCCTCACCCCTTGTGGATACTGGTGGCGAATAGCGGGTTATACCCCCTAGCGCCACGGATAGCTGGCCCGCTCCATTCCTCGTTCCCAGCTCAAGCTGGGAACGTCTATTTGTCGGCTCTGCCTCCCTCTCAAGCGACCTATTAAGCGATATCGGCTTGGCGGGGGTTTAAACCCCAATTAATTCGCCACCAGTATCCTTCGGAGAGTAGAGGCGGGAGAAAGTGCAACACGCATACCCGCCACCTGTTCCTCACCCGTTACCGAACTGGGAAGGTGCTGTCTTCGACTGAGGTCGCTCCTGTGATCTTGCCGGGGTAGTTGCCGGTCAGGTCTGCAACTTTAAGAGCTGAACCTTCCACTCTGACATCATTTAATGGCCAATACCCGACTAAATTCGGCTCTTTTCCGGTGAGCTGTTTGGACATATCAGCCTGAATTTCTGCTTGGGTGCGGGATTTGTTCCAAATCCGAACTTCAGCCATCTTGCCGTGAAATTCACGCAAACCGTAGCTGGAGCCGCCTAAATCTGCGCCAATAGCATTTTTCTTGCAATTCAATTGCGAGGGTAATTCAACTGGGCCAGAAGCAATAAACTCGCCGTTTTTGTAAATTATAGCATTTCCTGACGTGTCAACCGTTGCTGCTAGCTGCGCCCACTTCCCTATTTCTAAAACCGAGCGAGCAATTAACCTGGTGTGGGATCCCCCCACACATTGGATCCCGAGGTACAGGTCATTTTTTTTCTGCGAAGTGCTCAAGACGATGTAGGGGGGACGGTTCTTGAAGTTGTTTAATTCGATTATTCTCGAATACTCTTTGGTGAAGCTGGCAAAACAAACCCAGACTTCTACCGTGAAGCCTTCCCCGCAAAATATCTCCAT
The DNA here is from genome assembly GCA_964546515.1 of uncultured Oscillatoria sp. Taxonomy (GTDB): domain Bacteria; phylum Cyanobacteriota; class Cyanobacteriia; order Cyanobacteriales; family Oscillatoriaceae; genus Oscillatoria. Next base: position 1,421 of record CAZJNL010000903.1, on the reverse strand, counting down.
TTCGGGAAGAATGATATAATCTCTGTTCCCGTCAAAGCTCAGAACTTTAGTAACTAAATTGCTGGCTGACCAGTTGACGTTGAGGCTGCCACTATTATTGCCGTAGTCCCAAGAGTAATCGTTCAGAACGAAGCGTAAGGTTTCGCCTGGTTTGAGAACGACAGTCGCTTCTTTCCCCACATCGATGACCGCACCCGTTTTCAGGTTTTCCGCCACTAAACCGTAAGGGTTACTGCTGGGATACTTCATGTATTTGCCAAAATCGGGCCACCCGGCTTTAATCCCTTCTTGAATCTGCGGGTGGAGACTGGAAAATCCTTCAGCGGTACAGGCTTGCAAACTGGGATTGCTTACATCGGAAGCCCAAGTTCCAGACGCCGAAAAGGTATAAGCGAGTTCCGCGCTTTGGGGATTGGTAAATTCCACCCCAGTGTCGGAATTGCCCGGAACTTCAAATTGGCCGGTTAATGTCATGCTTCTTCCTTGCTTTTGCTGTTTGCGGAGTTGAGGATCGGCCAACAACTCTTCTGCTATTAAAGCAGAAGTTTTATGCGACTTGCTGTTTTTTACATTTTTTAATAAACTTTTGGAAGTCTTGCGCCCGTTGCAGTAATGTGCTATAATCGCCCGCAACCTTGTCGAGCGCCTCACACAACGGCACGGCAGGCGGGGCGCAACCGGCAAAAAGGAAAAGGCGGCGCGGAGGGCCACAATACCAGCTCGCACCGCAAACAGTGCGGCTTCCCCACTCACCGCTGGCAAAGTAACGGAGTGGGTGGATTGTGGCAAACGGCTGGACGGAGTGGGATCTCCTCACCAGCGGAGGTGGCTGCCTGTCAAGCGGGATGAACATTGCACCGGCACTGTTTGCCGCCCACCCTTGCCCCTGCTTGCCCCGCACCTTTTTTAGCATACAATACCGGTGCATCCGGATTCGATATCGTTGCGAGAGCCTGCAAATCAGAGACTGTTTATAAAGTAATTGTTAAGGCCGGTAGGGGGTAAGAAACCGGGTTTCTTTTGTTGGTAGGGGCGGGTTTACAGACATTCTTTACTAGCAGCAAACATCTCGGGTGAACCCGCCCCTACATATGTAATGGCACACGGTTGTAGGGCGGCTACCGACGACTGCCCCGGTTTCTGGAGCCTTCAGGTTTTCTTTATAAAAAATCTCTCATTTCAGGGCACCTGCTTCGCCCTCAATTTCAAGAAATTGCTGAATTTGTGGCACCTTCAGCCGCCCGGTTTTGAGAGCAAAATCAGCCGTTTAGCTGTCTTTGTTTTTGCTCAATTACCCAGAGATACAGCGCTCCGCTTGGGCACCGGCGTGCCGCTGCTGTGCTGTGCGATAATCTTATCCATAACAACGCTCTGCGAAGCTGCCGGCTGAAAGTTGATGAAGTAGGGGCGGGGTGGGGGCG
>CAZJNL010000902.1:0-2879 GCA_964546515.1 uncultured Oscillatoria sp. | reverse complement strand
GCGGTAGGGAAACCTCCTTCCTCTAACCCCTAACCCCTAACCCCTAACCCCTAATCCCTAACCCCTAACACTAGGGCCCGCCTTGACCAATCCGCCGCTGGGTGGCGATGTTAGCGGGGTCGCCCTGTAGATAGGCCATTGGATTGACGGCTTCCTGTCCGGGAGGGTGGATCTCAAAATGCAAGTGGGGGCCTGTGCTGTAGCCGGTGCTGCCCATCTCAGAAATTTGCTGGCCTTGCTCGACAAGCTCGCCTGGGCGCACCAGAATCCGGTTATTGTGGCCGTAGCGCGTCATGCTGCCATCGGGATGCTCAATCTCTATCAGCTGGCCATAACCCCCCTCGTCCCAGCCGGCAGAGCTGACAACACCGGCTGCAGCTGCCAAAATCGGGGTGCCAATGGCATTGGCAATGTCAATTCCGTTGTGCATACGCCCCCAGCGCCAGCCATAACCTGAGGTCAAAACTCCTTGCGCCGGCCAGATATACCCATTGAAGATAGGCGACGGCGAGGGCAAGTAGGTATCTGCGGCACCGAGGGGGGGCAACTGAACACCATCGGCATGGTAGCCTCGCATGCTGGCTCTCAAGGCGTCAAGGCGGGAACTCACCCCTGCAGCAGAGGTATCGGCAACATCGGGGGAGTCAGACGGTGCCGGTGGGGGCGTCTGTTGGGGCAATTGAGAATCTGCCGCTGGAGGGATGACTGCTACCGGCGGAATTCGGTAGGGTTGTTTAGTGTCTTTTGCGCCTGCGACAGCCTTATCTCCGGCGAACGGCTTTTCGCTTGATTCCAAGGGGAAAACAGCATCGGTGGCAAATCCCGGTGGCAGTTCTGGATTGGCCACCTGACTTTGGCCATCCCCAGTGGCTGCCGCCCCTTGCGAGTTGGGAACAGCCGCAGCGCTTTGAGCGTCTTGAAGAGTCCGAACCCGCAAGTCGCGCTTGGAAGTGCCGGTGGCAAATATCTGGTTTATTAGGGATTCAGGTGTGGCGACTCCTTCAACTGCCTGCAGTGCAATTGTCTTCAGAGGACTGGCCACTTCCCTGGCCTCTGGTGCCTGTGTTTGAGCTGTAGCGCTGGGAGTGGCGCTGGTGCTGTGGGTGAGATCCTGAGCGGCAAGGGCAGCTAGCGTGCCAATAGCAACGATGCGCAGACGCATGAACTTAGCCTCTTGTGTGTGAGAAAGCGTTAAATGTCCATCCAGATGGGTTTAAGTTTTGAGTAGAGCTCCCTGATGTGTGAGTCTTGAGTCTGAGATTGTGCTTTTATAGAGTTCCGCATTTTAACTCCGCCTTAACTCCTGTGAGAGCCAGCTTGCAGCAGAGCGCATTAGAAAGACGTTCTCTCCATTCAAAACTCACCACACTCGTCATATAAAGTTCGGTTGAATACTCATAAAATCTCTCAGTTGGGGTATTGGGCATTGCGGCGGTAGTGGGGCGTTAGTGGGGCATTGCTAATCCCCATACCCGGTCTATTAATTGAAATTAATCAACCGGACATGATATCAGGAGCGGCAGTTGGCCACGCTCCGGGAGCCGCCGGGCCAGGTGCCGGCCCTGCCGGCGAATCGGCCCTGTCTGTAGGGGTAGGCCCCCGTGCCTACCCTTGGCCCCCGGCAGCTGCCCCCGCCGGCGAACCGGCAACAGAACATCTTTTTGGGGGTATGCCGGGCCCGACGGTACAGATGCCAGCTGCACAGCGCTGGCGATCAATCCAGGGTAGATGACTCATGGTATGCTCCAGGGACATGGTTGTGATTGTCCCCACTGACAGCTGGTGGGCGTTATTCTCATTCACCAGAGCACCAAACTCATCCGGGTGTTATTTCGGGGTTGATGGCAAAACTTTTTATCCGTGTTTCCCCAGAGAGCGCACCGGCTCTCCGATTGAGTTCAACCCCTGTGCCGGTGCCCCAAAGCCAGACTTCACCGGCACCGCTGCGCCACAGCCTTCCCCGCATGCCGGTAACAAAAGTTACAAAGCAGTACCAGGGGTTTGCCTGCGTCAAAAATACTTGTGACAGTAAGTGAAGCGCGGTTTTCACTCAGGTCAAATATAACCTGTGTCTGGGAATGTGCTAATATAGGCGGGGAAAAAAGTTGGTTTATATGAATCCCGATCGGGGATTAAAATAACTTCCGCCGCTCACCCGCAAGGGAAAATCAAATAGTTATGAAATCGACTATGCGCTGGATTGGCAGACACAAGATCCTCGGCATGCCAGTGCGGATTTTGATTATCGGACTTTGCGCCGCCGGTGGGGGGGCGATCGCTCAGATGCTACCCCTAACCGGCACCCTGATTGCCCTCAACACACCTGAGGGAGAGCAGCTGCTGGTGCAAAGCAAAGCCAGAACCGATTACTGGCCATTGAGTATGCAGTTTGTCACCCAGGATAACTTAGCTTACTGCGGGGTGGCAAGCAGCGTTATGGTGCTGAATGCCTTGTCTGTTCCTGCACCGGAGGCACCTGAGTTTGGATCTTTCCGGATGTTTACGCAGGATAACTTTTTTAGCGCTGCAACCCGGAAAGTCTTGCCGCCTGAGACGGTTTCGCGTCGGGGCATGACGCTGCCCCAGCTGGGACAGCTGTTGTCAACCTATCCCGTGAAAGCGAAGATTTACCACACTGCTAATAGCAGCCTGGATGAGTTCCGCGCCCTAGCCGTGAAGAATTTGCAAGAACCGGGAAATTTTGTTTTGGTGAACTATTTGCGCAGCGCGATCGGTCAGAAGACAGGCGGGCACATTTCTCCCGTGGCGGCTTATAACGAACAGACAGACCGATTTTTAATCTTGGATGTGTCGCGCTACAAATACCCGCCGGTGTGGGTGAAAGCAGCGGAGCTGTGGAAGGCACTGGATACGGTGGA
>CAZJNL010000901.1:0-2879 GCA_964546515.1 uncultured Oscillatoria sp. | reverse complement strand
AGACGCCAAGGAAGAGGGGGAGGGGGAGAGTGGGCGGGCGTACCGAGAGCGGGTGCCGGTGAGCAATTAGCGCCTGGGTGCAGTTGATCAGGGTTAAAGAGCTATTGGGTTTGAGTATAATATTGGGTGGTTTGATATGCCGGTGGCAAAAGTTCTGCAGCCGCCGCCCGGATGGCTGCCAATTCGGTCAGCCCGTCGTGGGATAATGTTTAACGGGTGGGGCGAACACCTGCGCGTCTCGCTGTAGGGGCGGGTTCACCCGCGATATCTGTGGAAAGCAAAAGATGTTAGTACATTTAAAAAGGAATCGCGTTCCTGACGCGGCGCTACCGGACATGATATCAAGTAATAGCGCCTTTCCAGGTGCAATTGGGAGCTGCCGGTGAGGCTAGCAGGCGGTCGGGATTTTGGGGTTTTGGGCAGTTGAGGTAGATGCAGAAGCTCATTCGCTCAGCAACTCGTACCGATTATTTGATAGCATTGCGCTGCAATATGTGACATGAAATCCGCACGAACGGCAATCGCTCTCGGCAGCAATCTTGGCGATTCCCGCGCCATTCTGGAAGCTGCCCTGGAAACTCTCGCCCAAACCCCTGGCGTTACTTTGGAAAGTCGCTCCAGCTGGTATCAAACGGTGCCGGTGGGGCCGCCGCAACCCGATTATATCAATGGCTGCGCTCTGCTGCGCGTCAATGTTGCGCCCCATGAACTGTTAGCAATTATGCTGGAAATTGAAGCTAAATTTGGTCGCCAACGTCGGGAACGCTGGGGTGCGAGAACTCTCGATCTGGATTTATTGCTATTTGACGATTTAATTGTGGACACACCGGCGCTGCAGCTGCCTCATCCGCGCCTGAGGGAGCGAGCATTTGTACTTATGCCGCTGGCTGAGATTGCCCCGGATTGGAGCGAGCCGGTATCCGGGCAGGCGATCTGTACGCTGCTAGAGGCGTTAGACTGTTCAGGAGTGTGTCGGTTGAGTGGGTGAGTCTGCTAGGGCGGGCTTTTCGCCGGCTTTCCGCTTGGCAAAAAGAAATTTTGTGTTTCAATGCGCTTTAGCACAAGCGGCTTTCAGCAAGCTAACGGGAGAGTGAAACGGGGGTTGACTTGCAGTATGATCGTCTGAACCTGGATCTGTGAATTTACTTATGCCACTTGGACAAGAACCCCCGACCGTCTTAAAACAGCGCCTGTCCTACCAAGGACGCAAATTTGGCTTTGAAGTCACCAGCCTGCGTTTGCCCAACGGTGCGGTGGGGGAGTGGGAGTGCGTGCGCCACCCGGGGGGCGCTCTGGCTGTGCCGGTGACACCGGAAGGAAAATTGATACTGTTGAGGCAGTATCGCTTTGCGGCGCAGGGGCGTCTGCTGGAGTTCCCCGCCGGCACTTTGGAACCGAACGAAGATCCAGCCCAGACGATTGAGCGCGAAATTGAGGAAGAAACGGGCTATCGCGCTCACAAGTGGAGAAAACTGGGGCAATTTTTCCTGGCTCCCGGATATTCAGATGAAATCATCTACGCCTTTCTGGCGGAGGATTTGGAAGTCTTGGATACGCCACCGAGTCAGGATGCTGATGAAGATATAGAAACGGTTTTGTTCACTCCTGAGGAATTGGAGTCAGCTATCCTTTCCGGGGAGCCGGTGGACGCCAAATCGATTTCTAGCTTTTTCCTAGCCCGTCCGTTCTTGAAGTCCTAATGCTTTTCGCAAGGAGGAAGGGTATGATGTTCGCACGTCAGTTCTGTTTAGTTGCAGCTGCAATTATTTCGGGAACAAGTTTTGTTACTGACGTGGCTTTCAAGGAGGTTCGCGCTCGGTCGATACCCTCAGATTCCAAACCTTTGAAACAGACAAAAGTGGGCCAGAACAGGATATTAAACCAGCTGAGCAGTGAAAAATACCGGTGCTCTACGGATATTGCGGGAAACCCTGGCGCTTACACGGTGGCGTTTGAAATAGTGCCGGCAGAGGCTTACAATAAGGAATTGCCGATTAGTGCCGAGGTTTTGTCGTCTGAGAGTGGGAGAAATGGCCAGGTGACAGCTCGCTTTGTAGAGCAAGGAGAGACAGGAAAATTCTTTAAAGGGAATTACCAGGGACAGATGCTGCAAATCGTTGTTTACTCTATGGGCAGCTTGGGTGTGTACTTAGATGGGAACGGGGGAAGGACTGAGTGTAAGAAGCTCTCGACTTGAGAAAAAATAGAGGGCTTGAGCTGCCGGTTGGAGAGGCAGCGGGTGCCTGCTTGGAATAGGTTGACGCGCCGAGGATTCAGCGGTATAATAATCTCAGCAGCTGCACGACAGGCATTGGACAAACATTAGCAAAAGTGAGATTATGTTGCTTGAATTGGCGGTTGGGGACGCTTACGGTGCCGGTTTTGAATATGCTGACGCGCAGAGGGTTCAGCAGTACAATAATCTCAGCAGATATGCGCAGCACCCCAGCAACCGGAGCAAACGGGGCTGCTACACGGACGACACCCAAATGAGTCTGGCGATTGCGGAAACAATTGTGGCTGGGGAACCGGGGACGCCAGAGGTTTTGGCTCGCCGGTTTGTGGCAACTTTCAAGCGCGATCCGAGAGAGGGCTACGCCAGCCGGTTTTACCAGTTTTTGCTGAAATTTCGTTCGGAATGGCGAGGAGTTCTTAGCGCAAATGCAACCCAGCAGCGATAAAAGTGGCGCGTCTGTGCGTGTAGCGCCGGTGGGTGTTTTCCCCACGGTTGAGAAGGTGATTGAGGCGGCGACGGTTCAGGCGGCGCTGACTCACAACACGCCGGATGGAATTAATGCTGCTATAACAGCTGCTTTGATGTCGCATTACTTCCTTTACCGGCTGGGTGCGAAAAGCCATCTGGGAGAGTTCCTGGAAAC
>CAZJNL010000900.1:0-2882 GCA_964546515.1 uncultured Oscillatoria sp. | reverse complement strand
CAACTTGGTATTAGCTCATCTCTGGTCAAGTCTCCGCAATTAATTTTTCTATCCCTCTGACTCTTTCTTTTCCCCTCTTGGCGTCTACCCTACGGGAAGCCGCTGGCGCGTCTATGGCGGTTAATTATTAACAGTCTTGTAATACCCGAAACCGGATTGCTTTAGATGGTAAGGGCAGGCTCCTGTGCCAGCCCCAGATTTATTCCGGCTTGCAAAGAATACAAAACCTGCCCCCCAGTCAAGTGGAAAGGGTGTATGCTTGTGCGGAAGTTTAGCTGCAAACCCATCAATGAGCGACGATTTTGTGTTTTTGCTAGCCGGCACCGGCATCCTGATTCTCTATCTCGTCTTTTCAGCCATGACGGAGATGGGAACGAAATGGCCTTGGCGAAAATAAGCCGGTCGCTGACTGCACCGTCACTTCTTCTGCGTGGTGAAAACGCGAACCATAACCAAGACTGTCAAGCCCAGATAGCCAAATACGACGAACCAGTCCAGCCAATTCCCAGAAGTAGCGGTCAGTGTGTTCATGCCCTTAAGCTCACAGAGGTTGATAAGAACATAGCATGACCAGGAAGCTCAAGCGTTGAGACGCTTCTGCGATTGCTCGGCTTTCTGCAGCTTCGGGCACCGCGCTCGGTTCGCTTCCCTGTTGCTCGGTTTGCTTGTCCGCAGTCAGCCCACCTGCTTCCTCGCGAATTGAGAATCCTTTGCGTATGGGGCGGCTGTTGAATATTGTACCTTAAGTCTGCCTGTTAGAAGGCACTCCTGAGGCGTCGCGGTCAGAGCTAAATAGGGACTCTCGCACAATTCCCTTCACAGGTTCGCGGTAAGCCTCCCTTTAATTACACCCGCTCCCTGACTGCCTTTGCCAATGGCCCAAGCGCGGGCCACAGTCAACAGAGGTGACTGGATATTCAAGAAGGTCAGCCAGACGCTCTTGGAGTGGGGGTACGAGCGGCTCGACCGGCAGCGGGACTTAAAGGGCCATTTCAAAGACTGGCTGGCCCACTACTTTCCGGACGGGCGCAAACAAGCTCGGCAGGCAATGGCCATCGCCGGCAAGGTGAATCGCCCACCCCAGGACATGCCTCAGATGAGGCCACCGACGCGGCGCTGCTCAGAAGGTCTGCGCAGGAAGTGTAAATTTTTGTTAAGCTGAAGCCACACGGCGGCAAAGCGGTGGTAGGATAAGAATTAATGCCAGCTTAGCTACTGCATTGCAAGGCAGAGATCCCAGATGGCGTAAAGGAAAAAACACAGCAAAATAAATTGCTGTGAAAAAACAAAAAAAAATATACCAACATTATGGCACAAAAAAGAAATTCCGCACAAACTAAGTCACAGACAGGCGTCCAACCTCCCTTTAAATACAGCAGCTCCCTGAGTCGCGAGCAAATCGCCCTCGCGAAGGCCACGGCCAAAAAAGGACGCCGGACACTGAATACGGTCAACCAGAAACTGATCGAGTGGGGCAACGATTTACTCGCTCTGCAAAGGGATATGAAGACCAGCTTCAACAACTGGCTGGCCCATTACTTTCCTGACAAGGGCAAAGAAGCCCAGCAGGCAATGGCCATCGCAGGGTTGGGGAATCGCCTGCCGCAGCACAGAAACGAGATGCAGGGATTGAGCCGCTCCGCCCTATTAGCCCTGAGCCAACTGAAGGATGACTTGCTTGTCACAAAGATGCTGGTATCGGGGGTGAAGTTGACAGTCAGGGCGATTAAGGAAGAGGAGCGCCGCCGGCAAGCAGAGGAGCTAGATCCACAGGCATGCGCCACTGAAAAGGACTGGCAGCTGCTGGTGTGGGACAAGTACGAACTCGAAGAGAGTGACAGAGACAGCCTGCGGGAGTGCGCGAGCAATTTGGCGCGGGCGGATGCCGGTGAGGGAGAGACGGAAATCGAAGTCAAGGTGGGCCACATTCTAGCGGCGGTGGAGCGCTACAAAGAGGTTCTGCTGCCCAAGCTGTCGCACCGGCGGGCTGGAAAATCGGGGGCAGCGCCGGTTTCCATCAAGGATTACAACGAGCTGATGGACATACTGCAAAGGCAGCGGACACTGATGCGGGAGCTTAAAGAAGAGAAAATCAAGCTGCAAGAAGAGGACAGGGAGCGCGACCAGAAGGCGCTAGAGTGGGCGCGGCAGGAAGTTGGGAAATTATGGGAGCGGCAAAAGGCATCACTGCAGGCGCAGTTGCGGCAAGTGGAAGAACAGAGGAAGCAGCTGGCTGAGGAAAAGGAAGCGCTGGAAGCGGAAATCGCCTCTCTGAAAGCGAGCGGGATGGCCAGTGCCAAGCAGGAGAACTCGCGGCAGGGGTTATGGTTATGTGCTGCTGCGGAAGCGGAAGAGGAAGAAGAGGGGGAAAAGTTCCTTGTGGCCCAGCTGCGCCGCTCTGAAGAGGAGAAGGAGCAGCTGATTCAGGAAAAGGAAGCCCTGGAAGCTGAAATCGTCTCCCTAAAAGCGAGCTGCGGCATCGGTTCGGATTCAGATGCCGGTGCGGACAAAAAGATAGAGGCAGATCCCCAAGAGGTAGAGGAGGTGACGGCTTGTTTCGAGACGGTGTTCGGCTCTCAAGCGGTGCGAAAGGTGGGTCTGAGCGACATTCTCTCATCGCTGGAAAAACCGGTTCTGGAAACGCTGCAGCTATTGGCAGAAGGTTTGCGCCGGCAAGCTAAATTTTTCCAGCCGTATGGCAGCGGCAACACCCGACAAAAAGCGCCAGAATTTGACGATGATTTTGCCTTTGACGAGTGCCAGATACCGCCTGAGTGGGAGCCGCTGTGAGGCAGCCCCCTATGGTTGAGGGGGAGGGGGCAGCGGGGGAGAAATACGCCCCATGCCCCATGCCCCATGCCCCATGCCTTTTCTATCCCAGA
>CAZJNL010000899.1:0-2883 GCA_964546515.1 uncultured Oscillatoria sp. | reverse complement strand
GACTGTTATCGAGCGCTGCGAGACGGAGGATCAGCTAGATTTTCTCTTCCCGGAAATCACTCGGATTCACAACCACGACTTGGCAGCCCTAGACTTGTGGCAGAATCAAGTTGAGTGGGTGCACGCTTTGCCTTCGGACGAGCGGAAAATGCTAGCCGGTTCAGAGCTAGAAGTTGACAGTCGTGCCGGCAGCCCTGAAGATATAGCTGTCTTGGCGAAACCGGAGGAATATTTGCTTTATGAAACTTTGAAGCAAAAGTCTCATGTCTACTCGCTTCACGACCAGCTTCGACTGATTATATAACCGGCGCTGCGCGAAGAGTACGCCTCCTATATCACCCAGCAAGCGGGGATAGCCGGTTACAAAACTTTAGTGCCAGCGAATTTACAAAAAGCTTCCAACTTAGCTCTTGCTAACCTTTACCATTACTTCCTAGTCAGAGACGAATCCGAAGAAAATGCAGTGCCGGCGTAACCCTTCAAAAGCTGAAGCCCGCGCCGGCGGGCTTTCTTTGGCATCACCGCACTCTTTAGGGTGCCGGTTTTTCACCGGCAATCGCGGCATGCTGTATGGGTAGAGACGCGACATGTCGCGTCTCTACAAATCCTGGCTGAGACTGTTGGCGAATTAATGGGAGATTCTACCCCGCGCCAACCGGAATATCGCTTAATTGGTTGGAGAGAGAGAGGCAGAGCCTCCTTTCAGACGTTCCCAGGCGGAGCCTGGGAACGAGGAAAAAAAACCACAAATTTTGAAAGTCTCGCTCCACTCTTAGCCCGCGAAGGCGGGCTTTGTTTGTATAGCCGCGATTTCCAATCGCCCGGAACCTAGCTCATCGCCTGAGAATCCCCAGCCAACAAGAGCGCACATCCCAATTCCTCACCCTCCCAAATACCGCCGGACAAAACTCTCCAGAGACTCCATCTTCATATCAAAAATACTCTCCAAATTTTCAATCTCATCCGCCGTGCAAAAAAACTCATTTGCCAGCAACACCCGCAGCGTTCCCAGAGACTTTTGCAACCGAGGATTCAACAGCCCCAACCCATTCCGCAACCCATCAAACACAAACAGCGGCGGATTAACAATCACCTGCTCCCGATTAAAAACGCGCCCGAAAATGCGAGGAACATCCTCCCTCATCAAAATCTCCGCACCCCCCACCGGCAAAACTTTATTCCGAGCACCCGCCACCGAAACCGAATCCACCGCAATCTTCGCCAAATCATCCGTACTCACAATTGACGAGCGATTCTTCGCGTCACCGATAAGCAAATAAATCCCCGTTTCCCGGAACCGTTCCGCCAGCGGTAACAAATTCGACGCAAAACCAGACGGGCGCAGAATCGTATAACTCAACCCACTCCCTTGCAGGTATTTTTCCACTTCCCGCTTCGCCTTAAACACCGGCGCATCCTCATAGCCCCGATCCGCACCCAGCACGGAGATAAACACAAAATGCTGCACCCCCGCCTCCTTAGCGAAATCAATCAAATCGATATTCGCCCGGTAGTCAAGCTCCTGAGCACCCCCACTCCCCTCATTCGAGCCATGAGCGCTTATCACATATCGCACTTTTTGACAAGCCTTGCGAATATCTCGCTCCTGGCGCAAATCCCCAATAAAGATATCCGCACCGCGCTCCTCCAACTCCCCATAGCGAGAACTCAGCCGAACAAAAGCCCGCACCGGCATCTCCCGCTCCCGCAAAACCCGCACAATTCGCCGGCCCAATCCGCCGGTCGCACCCGTAACTAAAAACATCACCCTAACTCCTTTATAAACATCTACAAACAACTTAACATTTTTCTTGTTCCCCCTCTTTATTGCTCAACAAGTAGGGTGCGTTCCCTTGGAAAAAGCACCCTACAAGCTAACTCCTTCCTTTGGGAACGCACCCTACAAACTACAAACTTGGCGAACAGGCGCGTCTTGGCGGTTCATTCCAAAAATTCCACAATCACCGGCGCGTGATCGCTCGGTTTTTCCAACTTCCTGGGAGCCTTATCAATCGCGCACCCCCCACACCGCTCATAAAGCCCCGGCGTCAGATAGACATGATCGATGCGCCAGCCCATATTGCGCCGGAACGCAACCGCCCGGTAGTCCCACCAGCTGAAGTGACCGCCCTCCGCCGTGAACTTGCGAAACGCATCCGCCAGCCCCAGTTCCAGCACAGCCCGCAACGCTAACCGCTCAGGCTCAGACGCCATCACCTGGTTGGCACAAGCAACCGGATTGTAAATGTCCCGGTCTTCCAGGGCCACATTGAAATCCCCGCACACGCACAAATCTGGATTTTTGTCAAGCAGTGTTTTGAGGTATTCCTGCAGCACTTTCAGCCAGCTGAGCTTGTAGGAGTATTTCTCGCTACCCACCGCTTCGCCATTGGGGACATAGACATTGACAATGCGGACACCGGCAACAACCCCGGCGAGCACCCGTTTTTGCGCGTCAAAATCCGCTACATCGGGGCCGAGTGTTGGCGCAAAGCCGGTGCGGACATCCTCCACCGGCAGCCGGCTGAAAATCGCCACGCCGTTATAGGATTTCTGCCCAGAAACATAAACGTGATAGCCCAGCTGCTCAAACGGCGAGCGCGGGAAATCCGCATCTACCACCTTAGTTTCTTGCAAGCAGAACACATCAACCGGATTTGCCTGCAACCATGCCGTGACGTGATCCAGGCGGGTGCGAATCGAATTAACGTTCCAGGTAGCAATTTTCATTCAAATTGTTGCCAACTTAGATAACCTAAATTGCTCGTTATAAGTCAGGGCATACAGATACCCCCAACCCCCCCCTAAAAAAGGGGGGCTTTCAGAATCTTCCCCCCCTTTTTAAGGGGGGGCAGGGGGGGATCTTACTGTTTCGGCGTTAAA
>CAZJNL010000898.1:0-2889 GCA_964546515.1 uncultured Oscillatoria sp. | reverse complement strand
CTAAGGCGTATTGGCGGTTTTTAATCTTTAAATAACCGAAAGCCCGTGACTTTTGCCAATTACCCAGTTGCGGCGGAAGAAGCGGGCGAGTTCTCCTTCTTCCAGGGACAGGTAAATGGGACGTCCGTGGGGACAGGTGCGGGGGTGGTGAGTGCGCTGCCACTGATCCAATAGAGTCTGCATTTCTGGGAGGGTGAGGGGGGTGCCGTTGCGGATGGCGCTGCGACAGGCGGTGGCAACTTGGGCGGCTTGCAAGTCGCCGCAGCTGAGTTCGAGGAGGGCGTCGGCGCAGTCGTGGCGTTTGGCGAGGAGTGCCGGTGCGTTTCGCGCCGCCCACAGCCCTTCGCCGAAGGGGTCTATTTCTATGCCGATGCGCTGGAGTTGCTCGAGCTCAACGGGCTTGAGCTGGCTGAGGATAACGGGGGGTTCTAGGGGGACTAGGTGCCAGTTGCTCTGCAGCTGCTCGTACAAAACCCGCTCGTGGGCGATGTGCTGCTCGACTAGCCACAAGCCGGCGGGGTGTTCCGCGACTATATAGGTGTTGTGAATTTGGGCGAGGGCGCGAAGTTTGGTCAGGGGAGGGGACTCCTGAGTGCCAGCGGGTGCCGGGGCGACGGTGCGGCTGGCACTGTAACCGCCTCGGGCTTCGGAGGCTTTGAGCAGGCGATCCACGCGCTGCTGACCGGCTGCCGGCAGGTTGGCTGGACTCAAATTGAGGGCTTGCTGGATGGCACCGGCAAGGACTTCCTGCCAGTGGGGGAGGTTGTGCAGGTAAATTTCTGCTTTGGCGGGGTGCCGGTTCCAGTCGATTTGGTCTGGGGAAATCCGCAGGTGGGCGAAACAGACGGGGTATCTGTCGCGGGGCAAGGTTCGCCCAAAGCTTTTGAGGATGGTTTGCTCGAGTTCGGGGGAGCGCACTGTGCGCCCGTTGACGGCTACTTTCACCCAGTCGAGACGCCGCCGGTGGCAGCGGTCGGGCAAGCCGAGCACTAATTCTAAGGTGCCCCCGGAGCGAGACGCCGAGTCAGAGGAGTCAGACGCGATAAATCGCGTCTCTACAAGAGGCTGCTGAGAGTCAGACGCGATAAATCGCGTCTCTACAAGAGGGTTCTGGGATATCTTTTTGTTTGGGGGTGCGGGCATTTGTACGGTGAGCTGCTGCAAGTCGCTCAACCGCACGTCTCGCAGCACTTGGGGCAGGATGTGTGCGGCTGTTGGGCCCGGGCTGATGGTGAGCCACCGGCGGTTTTTTTGCTCGACGTGCCAGGTGACGCCGGGGTGGCACAGAGCCAGGTGGTGGATGGTTTCTTGAATGGAGCGCAACTGCTGTGCCGGTGAGGCAGAGCAATGGCGGCGGGCGGGCCATCTGCCGAACAGATCGGAGACGGTGACGACGGTGCCGGGTGCGAGGGCGGCTGCTGTTAGGAGTGCCGGCTCTCCGAGGGAGTTGTATGTGACGCGCCAACTCCCCTCTTGCCCGTCTGGAATTTTAGGCCGGCTGCATATTTCCAGAGACGCCAGCTGAGCTAAACTGTGTAAAGCTTCGCCGCGAAAGCCCAGACTGGTAATTTTCCAGAGGTCATCGCGGTTGTGGATTTTGCTGGTGCTGTGGGCAACTGCTGCCTGCTGGAGGTTGGCTTTGTCCATGCCGGTGCCATTATCTGCCACCCGGACGCGCCAGTTTTCTGGCCACAAGGAAATGGCGATGCGGGTTGCGCCGACATCTAGGGCGTTTTCCGACAGTTCCCGCACCGCCGCCGCCAGAGAGTCTATCACCTCACCGGCGGCGATCAGGTGTACGACTTCTGGGGGTAGGGGTTGGATTCGGGACGCCATTGCCGCCCGAGTGGGGGAGGAGCTAACCATCAATTTGCCTCGAGTTTAGTATGCGATGCCGGTTCATCCTCACTTTACCTGCGAGCGTTAAACATAATGACATTCAAATAGCACCTTTTGACTTACTCTTTTTCCATCCCTGTATTTTACAGCAGCCACCGGCTCTAATTTATTCTTTTTTTTAGGAAATCTTTAGAAACATCGTTGGGTTGCCCCCGCTTGCTGTGGTTGAATAACTGAAGGGGGTTAATTCAGTTTTTAGGTTTCGGATATTTTCTGCTAATTATGTTGGCAGAATTAAGCCTAATGTGGCGGCGGCTAGAAACCAGGTTTCTTTAAGAAACTGGGTTTGTTTATGTTCCGTTTGTTTTTGGGGCCTACTTATCTCTGGCTTTTCAGACTGAAAGCCCCTTTCAGTTTTTGAAGCAGCGCTGGGGAGTTTATTTTGCATGCAGGGTGAGCTAAAAGGGGGAGTGGGGTCTGCTCTGTTTTGTTCTAGGAAGGCTAGATCGCCGGTCAATAAATCTGAGAAACCGGGTTTCTTTTGGATCGCCCTCCGACAAATTAGTCTTGACCGGAAGAGAAAGCCGGTTTCTTAACCTCGCTTTTAGTACAAGACCGGCGCTCTAGGTGAGAATCACTCCTACTCTTCTTAATCCCTCAAGTCGGTACGCCACTTATTTAGGTTTTCTAGTGTCTGCCTTGCCGTTATGCTGAAAGCATCAGGGGAGCTGGGGCGTGCACGGTGCTGAGGATAAACGCTCATCCTTCTTCTGTCCGAAGGCTGAATTATCCAGGCTGGAAACTTCCCCCCACAGATGGATATCATGTGGAGAAATACTTTGTTATAGTGCAGCTGATGCGATTGGTTAGAGTTTCTCATGCAAAGTATTCCAGATAAGATTCAAGAGGCTAAAGACAAGCAGCTAAATGTTAGAGGTGATTTATAAAGTAAATATTAAAGGCGCGTCAGCGCCCAGATCGGGAAACGATCCCCCACTACCCCCCCTTAAAAAGGGGGGGAACTCTTAGAGCCAACCCGGGTAGGGGCAG
>CAZJNL010000897.1:0-2890 GCA_964546515.1 uncultured Oscillatoria sp. | reverse complement strand
GTCAAAGCGAGATCGGGCGAGAACGTGGGTGAATGGCTATGCGATTACAGGTGCGGCGATTGTCATTGCTGCTGTTTTTCCGGGAAGCACAGCTGCAGCCCTAATGGTGATTGAAGCCGAAATGTGCTTCGAGATTGGCAAAATTTACCGGGGTGAGAATTTTACGTTCACGGAAGCAGTTGCTGCGGCGGGTGCGGTGGGTTTAGTTGCAGTGGCGGGAAAAATAGCGGCGTTAGAGGCGCTGACTTTAGTTCCGTTTGCCGGTTGGGCGGCTAAAGCACCGATTGCCGGTGGTCTTATCAAGGGGCTGGGGGAAGCGGTGATTGCTTACTATGAAAGGGTTTGTGACTGAGAGAGCTACTTTCCAGGCGAGCGCGAAAGATGCCGGTGGCGAATTCGTCAGGGGTTAGCCACTATCTGTAGGGTGGGTTAGCGATAGCGTAACCGGCACCACCCCACCCCATCCCACACCACATTAAAAGTCGCTGCGTAAGTCCTGCCAATCAATATGGCTACTGCTATAAACAGTAAGCGCTATATAACGGAAAAATCATGCCGGTTCATGTCCCGCAAAAGGGTGCGTGGCGCTGCCGGTTATTCCATGATATCATGTCCGGCAGCACCTGTGCTGAGGGGGGCGGGTTTATTCATATTCTGCTCTGTGGCGCAAATATCTTGCCTGAACCCGCCCCTACAAAGCTATGGATACAAAACCGATGCCAGCAGAAGTGATATTATTCCATGAGACTGTTGGCGAATTGATAGGAGGCTCAAACCCCACCCCCAACCCCTCCCCGTTAACGGGGAGGGGCGCTTTCTGCGAACCCAAGTCCCGCCTTTCCTCGAAAAAAAATCGCGCAGATTGTGAGTAGTAGGGTGCGTTCCCTAAGAGGGAACGCACCCTACCCCTGAATTTGCCCACAGCATTATTCCACTCACCGGCAACTCCCATCCTACCCCACCGGCTCTCTCGATATAACTCAGATCCTCCCCACAAAACTCCCCCGCAACACCCACCGGCAGCCATACCGAATCTTATCCCCTCGCCACCGAGAATTTGCTCCCACCGGCACCCCACCGCCGGCCCACAACCTGACCTTATATGCCCGCACCTTTGACCTTATTTTCATAGTACCGCAACCCCACAAATTTGTGCTGTCTTTTTGAAAAAATCTGTCACAGCCAACCGTCACATTTAGGGGGGTTGCCGGTTAGGGTTGAGGGCGCTAACGCCCAACCCCAAGCGCTAGAGTAGTAGGGTGCGTTCCCTAAGAGGGAACGCACCCTACCCCTGAATTTGCCCACAGCATTATTCCACTCACCGGCAACTCCCATCCTACCCCACCGGCTCTCTCGATATAACTCAGATCCTCCCCACAAAACTCCCCCGCAACACCCACCGGCAGCCATACCGAATCTTATCCCCTCGCCACCGAGAATTTGCTCCCACCGGCACCCCACCGCCGGCCCACAACCTGACCTTATATGCCCGCACCTTTGACCTTATTTTCATAGTACCGCAACCCCACAAATTTGTGCTGTCTTTTTGAAAAAATCTGTCACAGCCAACCGTCACATTTAGGGGGGTTGCCGGTTAGGGTTGAGGGCGCTAACGCCCAACCCCAAGCGCTAGAGTAGTAGGGTGCGTTCCCTCTTAGGGAACGCACCCTACCCCTGAATTCGCCCACAGCATTATTCCAGTCACCGGCAACTCCCATCCTACCCCACCGGCTCTCTCGATATAACTCAGAACCTCCCCACAAAACTCCCCCGCAACACCCACCGACAGCGATGCCGAATCTTATCCTTAATTAAATTCCCTTGACTGTGCGGATCGCTCCTGTCAAACCGACACCCTTTATGCTACAATAATATCAACCTCTGGAGGGTTTGAGTGAGGGCTTGCGCCCTAGAGGGGATGAAGCCAACTGATTGGAGGATGTTAAGATGCAAGTCGTCGAGACGCAAAAGCAATACTGCACCCCTGAAGAATATCTGGCACTAGAGGAAGCGGCGGAGTCCAAAAGCGAGTACCGGGATGGAGAGATAGTACCCATGACAGGCGGAACAACCAACCACAACCGAATCATCCTAAGTTTTTGTATCTACTTGGGTTTGGCTTTGAGAGGGACAAGTTACGAGATATTTACAGGCGATGTGCGCTTGTGGATACCGCGCTATCGCACCTACACCTATCCCGATGTCATGGTTATTCAGGGAGAGCCGGTGTATCACGAAAATCGCAAGGACACAATCACCAATCCCGTGCTGATTGTGGAAGTCCTATCAAAATCGACGAAAAACTACGACCGGGGGGACAAGTTTGAGTTTTACCGCTCAATCCCTGAGTTGCAGGAATATATTATGATAGACCAATACAGATTTAAGGTTGAGCAGTTTGCTAAAAACTCCGAAGGAAAATGGGTGTTTAGTGAATATGACTCCGCTGATGCAGTGCTGGCGCTGTCTTCCCTAGACTTTCAAATTACCTTGCGGGATATTTACGAGCGGGTTAACTTTGAGGAGAGCGAGGAGTAGGGGCGGGTAGCGCCCGAAATATTTGGGGCGCTACTCAGGATTTTCCCTTGACGCAGGGCGAGCCGGTTAATGTGCCGGTTGAGCCGAGAAAGTAAGCCGGTTAATGTGCCGCAAAGGGGTGCGTGACGCCTTGACAGGATTCTGGTAAGATAGTTAGAGAGATTCTGCGTCACGCACCCTACTTAACTTTCTTCTCCCTTCTTGGCGTCCTTGGCGTCTTGGCGGTTCATTATTAAACCCCATATCAATTCGCCAACAGTCTCATAGATCCCAGGGGCGAAGCGCCTATCCGCGCTGTGCCCCACCCCGCACCCCCTCTCCCCCCTCCCCCCGACTGGACTTTTGATATAAA
>CAZJNL010000896.1:0-2906 GCA_964546515.1 uncultured Oscillatoria sp. | reverse complement strand
TTTATTTTTTTTCAACAAAAAAAAACCCCTCTCCCCCGCCCCCCGCGGGGGGGGGGGGGGGGGGGGGGGGGGGGGGGCCTCATCCTGCCTTTGTGCGACGCCAGATTCAGGAACAGTCATCGATATAAATGATCTCAATGCCATTCACTCTATCAGTGCCGGTGGCATAGAAGTTGACGCCGTCGTGCTGTGGGGCGATCTCTTGCAAGCATCGCTACAGCAACAGCTGACACCTCCAGTCCTCACCGATTACTTGGATCTGTCCGTAGGAGGCACCCTGTCAGCCGGCGGTATTGGCGGCGCGACTTATCTCCACGGTTTGCAGGCCGATAATGTGCTGGAACTTCAGGTAGTCACTGGCGAGGGCAACCTGGAAACCTGTTCGCCTTCGCAAAAGCCCGATTTATTTTCAGCAGTGCTGGCAGTGACGGTAGGTGCGGGATTATCGTTCGGGCAACGATTAAACTAATCCCCACCGAAACGAGAGATCGGGTGTTTCATTTATTCTACGACAATCTGGCTGCCTTTCTCTGCGACCAGCGCCTGTTAATTGCCGGCGACCGGTTCAACTTCGTAGAGGGCCAGGTGGTTACCTGCAGCAGCGGTGGGTGGGAGTACGTGTTGCAGGCTGTGCGCTTTTACACGCCGCCGGCACGGCCAGACAATACCCGCCTGCTTGCCGGTTTGAGCTGCATTCCGGGCAGGGAAAAGATTGAGGACAAATCTTATTTCGATCGCGCTAACCGGCGGGCTGAAGATGTTGCCGCTCTCAAGTCTCTGGGCATGTGGTCTTGCCCCCATCCCTGGTTTAATGTGTTTGTCCCCGGCACAGCAGTTGAGCGCTATGTTGGCGACATCATTTCAACGCTAACGCCGGCTGATACAGGTGCCGGGCCTGTGCTGCTCTATCCAGTCAAAACAGAGCGTTTCACGATGCCACTGTTTCGCGTGCCCGGGGAGCCGGTTGTGTTCCTGTTCGCTATGCATGCGCAACGCATCACCAGACTCAATCGGAGTTGACCGCATGATTGCCAGCAATCGCTCACTCTTCGAGCGCAACCGCAACTTAGGCGGCACCCGCTATCCGGTGGGTGCGATTCCCTTTTCTCAACTCAATTGGCAGCAGCATTTTGGGCCGGTGTGGGACATGCTAGTGAGTGCCAAGCGCCGCTCCGATCCTGACAGTGTGCTAGCGCCAGGTGCCGGGATCTTCTAAAAGTTTAGATTGTAGGGTGGGTTAGCGTTGCGTAACCCACCCCACTTCAAACTGGTAGGGTGGGGTAGCGAGAGTGCGGCCCCCTCCTTCTCAGCAGACCCTGCTTTACATCCTAACGAATCAGCTCTATAATAGAAACAGTATAGCAGCCGAAGTAGGGAACAGTATATGGAAGTTGCCACAATCAGCTCGCCCTCCAGCCCCACTCTCCGCTTAAAAATCGACTTGACAGACGAGCAGTTTTTCCAGCTCTGTCAGAAGAACCGCGATTTAATATTTGAGCGCACAGCCAAAGGAGAATTACTAATTATGTCCCCAACAGGAGGAGAAACCAGCAATCGCAACTTGGAAATGGGCATGCAGCTATGTCTCTGGAACCGGCAGACTAATCTGGGCAAAGGTTTTGACTCTTCTGGGGGATTCAAACTGCCGAATGGTGCGGATCGCGCCCCCGATTTATCTTGGATTCCCCGCGAGCGGTGGGATGCATTAACCCGTGAACAGAGACAGAAATTTCTCCCCCTCTGTCCTGATTTTGCCGTCGAGTTGCGCTCTCCCAGTGATTCCCTGACAGACTTGCGCGAGAAAATGCAGGAGTATATGGATAACGGTACTAGACTGGGCTGGTTGATAGACCCGCAAAACAAACGAGTGGAAATTTATCGAGCCGGTCGAGATGTCGAGATTCTTCAAAATCCAGAAACCCTGTCAGGGGAAGACGTGCTGCCAGGATTTGTATTGGATCTCAAGGATATTCTATAGCTTAACTGAAGAGCCGGCTATCCCCCAAAGAAAGCAGGGGGAATCGCTCTTTAGCCCCCCTTTTTCGAGCCCCCCCTGCCCCCCTTAAAAAGGGGGGAGCAATAGGAATTGTTTTTTTATTCCGGGGGGTGGGGGGAACACAAGCGACACCAGGCGTCCCCGTAGCACAGGCGTCTCGCCTGTGCGACCGGCACGTCAATCGCCTAATCCAACTCCCGCCGCCCTTCCAGCGCCCGCGCCAGCGTCACCTCATCGGCGTACTCCAAATCGCCCCCCACCGGCAACCCAAAAGCAATCCGCGTCACCTTTGTAAACGGTTTGAGCAGCTGACCGACATACAGCGTCGTCGTCTCCCCTTCCACACTCGGACTGATCGCCAGAATCACTTCCTCAATCTTTTGCTGACTCACCCGCCGCACCAGCGGCGAAATGTACAGCTGTTCCGGACCAATCCCATCCATCGGCGAAATCACCCCGCCCAAAACGTGGTATTTGCCGCGATACTCCCGCGTTCTTTCCAGCGCAATCACATCCCGAGAGTCCGCCACCACGCAAATCGTAGTGCTGTCGCGGTTAGTATTGCGGCAAATCTCGCAAACCGGCTCAGCTGACAGGTGAAAGCACACCTGACACAGCCCCACCTGCTGTTTCGCCTCAATCAAAGCGTGCGCCAGCGCGGCTACCTCCGCTTCCGGGCGCTTGAGGATGTGCAAAGCCAAGCGCTGCGCGGTTTTTGGCCCAACTCCTGGCAAGCGCTGCAGCTGCTCAATCAAACGAGCTAAAGGACGTGTATAAACCTTGAACCTCCTCTCATCTTGCAGACTTCCACCACTATCATCGCATTTTTTTTCTATCTGCGGGCATCCGGGATAGGGAGACGCGATTTATCGCGTCTCTACAAGAGAAAGTAGTATTTCTCGTTCCCAGA
>CAZJNL010000895.1:0-2907 GCA_964546515.1 uncultured Oscillatoria sp. | reverse complement strand
ACCGGCAACAGCCGCCCCCCGCCGGAAAATCATAAATTAATTATCCGGATTTAGCCGGACGCAGTGGCCGTTACTGTACGGCTGTTGTACAAATTCATGGCTTTCTCAACCCCCTGCTTGAGGCTGAGTTCCACGGCATCAGCGACTATTTGCAGGACTTCTGAGAGCAGGTGGGTTTCAGCTGGGGAGAATTTTCCCAGAACATAGGAAACCGTAGCTGAATCGCTGTCTTGCTCCTTGGGTTTGCCGATGCCGATGCGCAGGCGGGGAAAGTTTTGGGTGCCGAGATGGGCGATGGTGGACTTCATGCCATTGTGACCGCCGGCAGATCCAGACAGCCGCAGCCGCAGCCGCCCTAAGGGCAAGTCCATATCGTCATAAATCACTAGAACGGATTCTGGCGGCAGTTTGTACCAGTCTGTCACCGCTCGAATGGCTTGTCCGGAGAGGTTCATGTAGGTCAGCGGTTTGAGCAGGCGGATTTTATCACCTTTTGGCCCCACTCCTTCTCCGAACTGTGCCTGAAATTTGCGGTTTTCCGCTAAGGGAATGTTCCAGGAACGCGCCAAGGCGTCCACGGCGGCAAAGCCGATATTGTGCCGCGTTCGGTCGTATTTTGGCTCTGGATTCCCCAGACCTACAATCAGCTGGGGATTCCCCAGAGCCGGTGGTGCCGTAGCTTGTGTCATTGGACTTTAGATTGGAGATTGCAGGGCAAGAGATTTTAGATTTGAGATTTATGGTAAAATCCCTCATCCAAAATCCGGGCGTGCTTGGCGGAGTTCGCCCCTAGGTCTGCTGAGACTGGCCGGCGGCAGTCTCCTCTGGGACAGGGGTAGCCATTTTCTCAGGTTTAGCGGGGGGAGCAGTCTTCGCCGCCTCGAGCTGCTCAACTTCTCGCTTGAGCTCGGACTCAAAGTCCCTGGAAGCTTCCTGGAAGCCTCGAATCGCCTTTCCCAGACTGCGACCGATTTCTGGCAATTTCTTGGGGCCAAATATCAGTAGGGCCACGACCAGGATCACGGCCATCTCCGGCAAGCCTATCCCAAAAATGTTCACGCGCCAACCTCGCTGCGACTTCTGGCTCTAGTATAGAACTGACAAAAAATCCCGGTCGAGCCGGGACTGCTGCACGATGGTGCCAGCTTGGTTTGGGGAGCGCGGGAGGCTAGTTGCCTAGGCTTTTCCAATCCACCTGGAACGAGTCAAGCAGCAGCGAGGAGTTATAGATTTGCAGAATAATCAGCAAGAAGACGAGAAACAGCCCCATAAACACCCCCATCAGGATGGTGGTGCCCCAACCGGGGGCGACTTTACCGTATTCCGCGTTGAGGGGGCGAAGGATGTCTCCCAGCCAAGTCCGTTGTGCCATAGGTCACCTGCGATCAGTTACGACAGATTTTTTAATGTTTTGTAATATTGTATAAGGAACAGCTAAATTTAATTCCAAAATGGAATCTGCAACAGTTCTTATCATTTCGATTGGGGCCGTCCTGGTGGCCCTCACCGGCTTCTCCATATATACCTCGTTTGGGCCACCTTCCCAGCAGCTGGCCGATCCCTTTGACGACCACGAGGACTGAGGTGGCACCGGCACTGCCGGCACCCCGCCTGCGACGAGCCGTGGCCTTCTGCTGCCGGTCCCACGGCCCGGCCATTTTTGAGAATTTCCCAGAATTCGCCCGAAACGCAAGCCGGTGGTTAAAAGCACCGGCTTGTTTTTTGACGCTTGACAGAATTCATTTAATATGATAAAAGAAGCTTCCTAGCTCGCCGTCAGAGGAGTGCGAAACGGGGTACAGCACTAAGGCTTGCACAATA
The DNA here is from genome assembly GCA_964546515.1 of uncultured Oscillatoria sp. GTDB lineage: Bacteria > Cyanobacteriota > Cyanobacteriia > Cyanobacteriales > Oscillatoriaceae > Oscillatoria. The sequence continues at coordinate 1,086 of CAZJNL010000895.1, read as the reverse complement.
TGAGGTTGCCTTTGTCACCGACTTTTCCGTTCGTAACCCACCCCCTTGCAGGAGATTCGATTGCCACCCAGTTGCGACCATCGACGGTTACAATCGTTGCCGGATTAGTTGTAAGTGTGACCGTCTCTTCATTTCCCACACCTCCAATCCAGGCTGAGTTAGTGGTCGGTTGAGAGCGGATTGCCAGACCTTCTTTGAGGGGTGCCTGGACTCGGCGACAGCGCTCTTCTGCGCCAGACACTTCAGCTGTCGGAGAGGTTGTATAGGTCGGAGACGCTGACTCTGTCGGAGACGCTCCAGCGGTGGGAGGCATTTCACCTGTCCGAGACATGCGACGGGCGGTGAGGGTTACAGTAGATCTGAACCGGCCATTCTCCCAACAGCCGATTTGGATTTCACCGGCACTTGTATTAATCAGCTGAGCGTTAATTCTGTACCAGTAATTTTCTGCCTTTTTCTTTTCTGTATAGGGCGTTTCAATTTCTCCAAAGCACAAATTCTCCAGAGACATCAGGGCTGTTGTGTCCTTCTTCGACTGTCCAAACCGCAAATCTGAAGCATTCATGTTGTCCCAGCGCTGCCAAGAACTCCATCCTGTCTCTGGGATATTGTTAAGGCCATTTGGGTCCATAGGGTCGGCTTTAACGGGTAAGCTTGCAGAAAGCATTAAGCCGCCTAGCAGGGTGCCGGTCAGGGTTAATTTAAGGAAGTTTTGAAGTTTCATGGCTGTATAACTTAGAATTTCCCTGATTTTATTATAGAACGGCAAAGCGCTGTCTGCGAGGGGTGGGGAACTCGGAATTGGGTGGGAGCGTCTCACTTCTGGAAACAGAGAATTTTGGGTCGGGTTGTAAACCGACTTGCAGGGTGCTGCGCGCAGATCTCGCGCACCCACTTGCTTGCTTTTTTTTGTTTTTGGCTTTATAACATGTCAGGTTGATTAACCGCACAAATATTACAGCACCCCCCAACCCCCTCTCCCGCAAGGGGAGAGGATGCTGTAGAGACGCGACATGTCGCGTCTCTACTAAATTTTTTCTCCCCTCTCCCAAAATGGGAGAGGGGATGGGGGTGAGGGTCTTTTTT
>CAZJNL010000894.1:0-2916 GCA_964546515.1 uncultured Oscillatoria sp. | reverse complement strand
AAATTTGGGAATAAATCTTTTTGTCGCGGGTTCGATTACTTCCCAATTCTCTACTGTCTCAGGAGCGAAGCCGTCTTGCTTATAGAGCGCGGCTTGCAGCCGGTCGAGTGTCGCTCCAAAATGCGTGAAGATGTCTGACGCCTGCTGAAGCGGGAACGCTCCACACTGGCTGCCCCCTCCGATTTAGCTGTTTCTCGACATTGCCTAGAAGTAAGCAAGCCCACGAAGCGGTGTCGCGATTCAAGGTGTTGAACATTATCACAGTCAGCCTCTCCTCAAGGGTCGTAAATAACTTCAAATGTGGCCGCTGGCTGCAGCGCTCGCGCCGGCGTGTCCCGACGCTTGATATCGGTAGAGGCCCCGGCGGACTACGAACCGCTGCATTTATGGGAGAAGGCAAATGACGGCCAACGGTTAGCTGTTTCATATATTCGCCTGTAAATCGATAAATTATGCTGATTTATAAGCTGATTTTATCTAAAAATATTTGAATACTTTTAATAAGTTAACTGCCTATTAATGGCTGAAGTAGCAGTTAGGGGCAAAGTGTTTCAAGTTTATGATATTTTGGGATCCCTGTTATGAGGGATAATTCGCTTGCCATTAAGCTCAAGGTAAAAAAGAGTGTTGGTCTGAACTCGAGCATTAGATATCGCGCACCAACTCTGGGTATGCCTGACCGTTAGTCAATAATTATACCCGTCGGAAATAGCTGCCTTTTTTGGAATTATGGCAAAAGTTTTAGACAGGTGTCTATCAATTCCCCCAAGGAGTCCTCGGTGCAACACATAACTGGATATCTGTTCAGGGCGGCGGCCTGTTCAAACATCCGAAGTATTTGCGCTTTCAGGTTGGCGTTCACAGACCCCTTAAAGTTGACATATAGCAGACTAGATGTTGGGGACAAAATACTTCCTCCAAGAGCAGATTAAAATCTCTAGGAATTGCGGTCGGGGCGACCGCCAAAAAAACGTCGATAGTATGAAGAACACGGTACTGAGTTTTTACATAGGCACCTCTGAAATCAATAGCTGTCGCTGCGGGGCTAACCCTTGGGGCTTAGGGGATGCCCGGTTCGTCCTAGGGACATTTAGTAGCTAGCCATTGGACTCACCTGGGCCAAGAGAAACGTCTTTGGCCTGAGTCCGCGCTTTCGCCGGCGGTTATTTAGCTGAACTGCGCTAACTTTTTAGGACATTGGATACAGGTTCTCCTAAAGAACAGGGTTAAGGTTTGAATGGGCCGGGGAGGCCCGACGCCTTGGGGGCTGTGCTGGGGACTGTTGGAGCACCGGCGGCTTCAAGCGTTCCATAGGCTCCCAGGTGGCAAGTCTCGCTCTTGTCCCGGGGGTGGTGTGCCCGAGGGCAGGGGAAGGTGTTTTTCATCGAGGTGCGGCAGGCGACTGGAGGCAGGGCGGCATACTCTCGCCGCTGAACCTCTCTATAGACTGCTTGTCTGGTGTTGGGTGAGCGACCGGCGGGGCATTGAGAGAAATCAGGCGACGCACTGAGTACAGATGGTCTCTGTCCTGATGGCCACACACCCCTGAATGGCCCCCTATCCTAGGGTTCCAGCGCCGTAGACAGGTAGCGTAAAAGACGGGTAAAGAAAAGGCAGACAGGCACTTGCAAAGCCCCTTTAGGGCGGTGCCTGCCTTTTTTGCCCAGTAAATAGCACTTTAATGCAGAAAAGGCGGCTTTCAAGCATTATTGTTTCAGCACTATTATGCTGTACCATGACTGGCGAAACCCGAGACAATGTCCAAGACGAAACCCAAAGTGATTTAACCGCCGAGTTGCCTTTTAGATAGAGCGAACTTAACGGAGCCCGAGCTGAGTCGGCGGGTCGGCGTGGGAATTCGGATAATCAACGACTGGAAACAGCGCCGAAAAATCCCTCGCTTGGATAACGCTCTTGCTCAGGCTCGCGAACTAGGGGTTTCCCTGAAAACAATTTCCAGATGCTTCGGACTGGACATCGAAGGCATCCCCGATGACGGCATGCCAGATGACACTGGCAGCCCGACTGCCAACATGGCTGACAAAACCCAAAGCGTACCTAAAAAGGAACAAGCTCAAAGTCCAAAAAATATGCCAGCACTGCAACGGTTGCGGGAAGAGGTCGGTCTGACTCAAGCCCAGCTAGCAAAGAAAATTCCTGACAAATCCAAAAAGAAAACCCTGCACCAATCAGCCATCAGCCGGTGGGAGAGCGGGGAAGATCAGCCAGAGCTTACCATTCCCCAGATAAAAGCTCTGTGCCGAGCGTTGGGGAAAACCCTCGATGAACTGCCCGATGACCTTGGCCCGCCTAAACCGCTGCTAGCTGACAATGAGGACGAAGAGGATCTTTAACTAAACAAGCTTCTTTGGAGTGGGCCATAATCTGCACGCGCACTCCATTTCCCCCCTCCCTGAGGGTCGTATCATACCCCCCGTTTCAACTCGACGTTATGTATGGCCACACTGGATTTGACGCCAGCATGGCCTGGACAACATGCGGTGGGGAACGAAAGTCGGCACTCCCACAGTAAGTCCGCTCAGTTGGAATTGTTCAGCTGTGAACAATTTTGAACACCCGGCGCGAGTCATGCCGGTGCGAATCGGCTCTGGCGGGGCCCGCCTTACTCAAAGCTGATCGGGGCAAGGCGGTCTACAGGATGAGCTAATAACAGAGCTGAAACAGTAGGGCGGGCAACCCCCTACTTTCCTTTCACCAAACATTCACAAGAAGAGGGACAGAACATGCAAACAGAAAAAGCTCGGGCAACAGCTCAACAGCTAGCTAAAACAGGCTTCCCCCGGGCTAAAAAAGCAAGCGAGCTTCTGAAAGGAAGCTGCCTTGTAGTGGAGTCCGCCGACGGGATAGAAACCGGAATTGAAATGGTTCAAGATTCGGAAGAAATCTGCGGTCAGA
>CAZJNL010000893.1:456-2928 GCA_964546515.1 uncultured Oscillatoria sp. | reverse complement strand
CATGAAATCGGCGTGTTTGAAATGGTGGCCAACGGTCTGCGGGAAGTCGATAACCCCTCCGAACTCTTTTTGGGCAATCGAGAAGAAATCGTCTCGGGCAGCGCCACAGTTGTAGCCTGCGAAGGCACCCGCCCAATCGTCGTGGAATTGCAGGCGCTCGTCAGCCCCAGTTCCACCGGCAGCCCCCGCCGCTCCACCACAGGCGTTGAGTCCAACCGGCTCCTGCAAATTCTCGCCGTTTTGGAAAAGCGGGTGGGAATCCCCCTCTCCAAATTAGACACTTATGTCGCTTCCGTTGGCGGGCTAACCGTCTCCGAACCGGCTGCTGACTTGGGCATAGCGATTGCCGTGGTGTCCAGTTTCCGCGACCGAGTGGTAGATCCCCACACAGTAATTATTGGGGAAGTCGGCTTGGGCGGTCAAGTGCGCCCCGTTTCCCAGCTGGAATTGCGGCTGCGGGAAGCCGCCAAACTTGGCTTCAAGCGAGCAATCATCCCCAAAGGGCAAATTCCTCCCGACCTCGGCTTAGAAATTATACCCGCAGGCAAGGTGCTGGATGCCATTATTGAGGCAATTCCCGGTCAGCCCAACCAAAACTTCGAGCAGGCAGACTACTACGAAGAGTATAACGAGGATGAGGATCACGATCGGGATGAGGAGGATGAGGGGGATGGGTTTGTCGAGTCAGAGCCGGTGTTCTGATAAGTAGCGCAACAGGTTGGGGATTGGGGTTGGGGTTGGGGAGCTTCTGCCGGCACTCCTGTAGGGGAAAATTCTCCCCCTCCTCTCCCCCCCACCCGGTACGGGGGAGGTGGGGCCCCCTCTGGGGATCTGGGGCAGGGTGGCCCCCTCTGGGGATGGGGGTAGAGGGGTTGGGGGGTCTTACAAGAGTAGGTTTTTCGTTGGTCAGCGTTGAACGGCGTTGCATAGGCGTTGGAAAATATCAGGCGCGGTTGTAAAGATCCCCGCGCCAATGCCAGCTGAGTCACGCAGCCGCTAGCGCTGTAGGCGCTAGCGCCGTGATCAAGAGCGCATGCGCCGCAACGCTTACGCTAACGCCCCTACCAAGTATCCTGGGGGAGAGAGCATGAGCGTGAGGATATTTGCCATCAGTGAAAGGATAACATAGCTGAGTCACGCAGCCGCTGCACGCCGACATGCAACGCCGGTCCGATGCGGGAAAGAGAAAAAACCTCCCCTTGTAAGGGTTGGGGGGTGGGGTTCCCGCTTCATATCAAGGTCAAGAAAAACCGGTTTTCTTTGTTTGTATAGTTTAAATGTTGAATACAGCTTCTATAGAAAACCGATTTCTTTTCCCATGCTGGGCTTTACAGTGAATTTAACCGTACGACATCGCCACCTATTTTGCCACAGCAACGGCTTTACTAACCTCACTTATCGCTGGCGTAATTGCCTCCAGTAAAACAGTCATATCCTCAATTTCCTTGAGCGTATTAGCCATAGCAACCGACTGCTCGGTCGAGCGATTTTTAGGCAAAGCCTTCAACTCTTCTAGTAAAATAGGCAGAGAACGGCGCAGAGCGCTGACTGAATTCATCGTTGGATTCAAGCGATTTATATTCAATCCCGCATTCTCGGGAAATAAGCCTTTAAAGTTGGACGACAAGCTGTTTAGCTCCCCTTTAACCGACTCAACAGCTGCCGATAACTTTTGGGCTTGGGACTCGCTCAATCCGGACTGGGAAGATGTCAGAACAGCAGTCTGCTTTGTGAGGGTTTCTGCGGTTGACTCAGGATCTAATTCTACCTTTCCTTCAGGTGTAAGGATGGTAATTTTGAACGGTTCCGGTGGCGGCGGATTATTTTTAAAATACTCCACGGCGGCGGTGTTCTGTATCGCTTCCATCGTGAAATCTGCTGTCTCGGTATTGAAAGCCAGCTGCAGCGGGAAAGCCGTCGGGTCTTCCGGGTCAGTCAAGGGAGTTATACCAGTGACGGTAAATTCCTTAACTCCACCACCGGGGAATTTGCTAAAGTCCACCGAGTCGCCCGGTTTGAACTGACCGACGACCTTTCCCCCAACTGAAACGGTGAAGGGCTTGGCAAAGCCGGTGGGGAAGTTGACAATCTTAGTAAACAGAGAGTTGTTTGCCATTACATAGCGATACCCTTCAGATGTTGGCGGATCTACCCAAGCTCCGGTTCCTACGGCTTGGAAGCTCAAGCGTCCCCCACCTGTGCTAGTTGGCATCACGGGAAAAGCGGATGAAGAACCCGGAACCACTGCTCCTACAACAATAGTGACTCCTCTGCCAAAGCTTAGGATTCTTATGACTACCGCGTTACTCCCTAGAGAGAACATGCCAGCGTTGCCAATTACTCTGATTCCACCCATCAATGTCTGGAGCACAACCACAATCCGTGTGTTCAAAAAAGCCTGGATTCTCACCAGTCGATTTGAAGGCCCGGGCACGACCGCTGGATTAGAACCTAGAGTAGTGACCGTCGTCT
>CAZJNL010000893.1:0-356 GCA_964546515.1 uncultured Oscillatoria sp. | reverse complement strand
GAGTCCCACCTGTAGTCGTCGTCTGACTCCCACCTGGAGTAGTCGTCGTCTGAGTCCCACCTGTAGTCGTCGTCTGACTCCCACCTGGAGTAGTCGTCGTCTGAGTTCCACCTGTAGTCGTTGTCTGAGTCCCACCTGTAGTCGTTGTCTGAGTCCCACCTGTAGTCGTTGTCTGAGTCCCACCTGTAGCAGTCGGCGTCTGAGTCCCACCTGTAGTGACTGTCGTCTGAGTGTCACCTATAATCGGCGGCTGAATCTCACCTGTAGCCGGCGTCTGAGTCCCACCGCCAGTTGTAGTCCCAGTCCCACCGCCAGTTGTAGTCCCAGTCCCACCGCCAGTTGTAGTCCCAGTCCCA
>CAZJNL010000892.1:0-2929 GCA_964546515.1 uncultured Oscillatoria sp. | reverse complement strand
GACAGAGAAAGGTTGGCTCGCCTGTGACAGCACAGAGCGCACATTCTCCTGGCGACCGCTGGTGACTCGTTCTGAGGCGCAGGTTCTCCAAGCTTACGACCGGCTGCACCAATTTCTGGAAGTGGGCAACCCCGACGTAGTGGCGGCATTTGCTGACAGCCTCGACTCTGCTAGTTTGGAACAATTAAAAGCTATCGCCCAACGTATTGACGACGCTCGCCGCAAGAGAGAGAAGAAATAATGCATTTTATAATGATTCTAGCTGCCCTGGGATTGGCTTGGGTTCTGCGACAGAATTTCCTGGAGCCCACCGGCACGTGGAGCGAACGATTTTCCCGCACTTTATCCTTATTTCTGTTTCCCCCGCTCCTGCTGATGATGACCGCTTTAGCCATCCTTTGTATGGGAACTCAGGGACAAATGGTAGGGAGGCTGACAGGATGGTTTACCTACTCGCTCTCTCTGGGCTTTTTAGGTTGGGCAGCAATTTTGTGCTTGAAACTGGCAAGTCAGGGATGGAAGACTCTCCAAAAAACCCGCACCTACAGCCGGCGAAACATTGGAGACACACCGGCTCGAATTCTCAACACAGAAGATCTGTTTGCAGCGCAGATAGGGTTTTTGCAGCCGGAATTAGTTCTCAGCGAAGGACTGCTGCAAACCCTTGACAGCGATCACCTAGAAGCGATTTTAGCACACGAGAAAGCCCATTCTTATTACCGGGACACCTTTTGGTTTTTCTGGCTTGGCTGGGTGCGCCAGACAACAGCTTGGCTGCCGAATACAAACGCTTTGTGGGAGGAGCTACTAACATTGCGGGAACTGCGTGCTGACGCAAAAGCCGCCAAACAAATTGATTCCTTGCTGCTCGCTGAATCCCTGCTCTTAGTAGCGAGCTACCCGCACCTCCCCTCAGAAATCTCCTGCGCTGCATTCAGCGCAACTGCCCCACCTAACCGTTTAGCGCAGAGGATAGACGCACTTTTGACAGCTCCCGAATTGCCAACTCCGCCAAGCTGGCAGTCTTGGATTTGGTTGCCCTTCGCCTCCCTGCCTCTCGCAACGGTGCCGTTTCACACTTGACGCCCAAAGATAAGCCGGGATTAAGGGATTAGGGGATTAGCAATTCTCAAAGGCAATAAATAGCGCTGGTTGATAGCTGGCAACCAGCGCTAGCCTCAATATCTGTACCGCTGCCATGCGCTCTCAACGAGATCGCAAATCAGTTCCTTATACGACAGACCGGCAAGACGCGCCATAATTGGCAAATCTGAATGCCGGTGATTTACCCCTGGCAATGCGTTCGCCTCTATAAAGTGCAACACGCCTCTGGCATCGCAGCGCAGATCCATGCGGGCGGTATCCCGGCAACCAAGAGCGCGGTAGACATCTAAGGCAAGTTGCTTTGCCTGTGCTGCAATGGGTTCTTCATCGGTTCCAAGGCGATAGGATACCCGTTCCAGATACTCCTCTTTGTTGAGCGCCGTGTATGCGACAGCTTCCGCTTTTTCGGTAAAAATTACTTCCATCACACCCACTACCCGCGCAGCGCTGCCATTGCCAACAATGCCCACTGTCACTTCCCTTCCCGGGAGAAAGGTTTCCACGAGTACCGGCTGGTGAAACTGTTCGAGCAATTCTTGGCACACTGCGACTAACTCTTCGCGTTCCTTAACGAAGGAACGGTTAGTAACACCTTTGGAACTTCCCTCCGCAATCGGCTTGAGAAACAGCGGCATGGGGAGTGACACAGCCGCTGCCTCTTCCGGGGTATTCACCACCTCAAACGGTGCTGTAGGCAAACCGCAATCGCGCACCACTCGCTTGGCAAGAGCCTTGTCTAGGGTGAGAGCGCAAGTGAGGGGATCGGAGAAAGTATAGGGTTGATTGAATAATTCACAGACGGCTGGGACTTGAGCTTCACGAGAGCGACCATTCAGCCCCTCGGCAAGATTGAAAATCAAATCCCAGCGCTCTCCCGAAGCCAACCGATCGACAAGTTTTCTGCCATTGCCGATACGCTCAACTGTATGGCCCAAACTGCTTAAAGCATCTTCCAGCCCGAGGATAGTTGCTTCGTCCTCGAATTCCCTAACATCGGTAGCACTGAAACCGCTTTTGAGATAGTCTTCCTTGAGGTCGTAACACAAACCAATAAAAAGCCTCATGGTTAGCCCCGCTCCACTGGATCTATATAGGTGTATAGCTTGCCTTCCCAATTACGCACAATGGTTTTGCCGTTCTCGTAAGCAAGTAGGGTTTCGGGTAGAATGGGCACTTTACCACCACCGCCCGGTGCGTCCATGACATAGGTTGGCACGGCGTAGCCGGTAGTGTGACCGCGCAGTTTAGATATTAAATCGATACCTGTTCGCACGCTTGTCCGCAGGTGTGCGCTGCCGGCAACCGGGTCGCACTGATATAGGTAGTAGGGGCGCACGCGCAGTTTTAGAAGACCGTGAAAGAGAGTTTTGAGCGCATTTTCGGAATCATTCACGCCTTTGAGCAGCACGGTTTGACTTCCGAGAGGAATGCCACCGTCAGCTAGTAAATCGCAGGCTTTCGCTACCTCAGGGGTGAGTTCCCGCCCGTGACAAAAGTGCAAGGACAGCCAGACGCGATGTTTGCGAAGCACTGCTGCAAGTTCCGGCGTGATGCGCTGCGGTAAGAAACTGGGAACGCGCGAGCCGATCCGCACAAACTCAATGTGTTCAATGGCACGCAACCGCCCTAGCAAATTGTCTAAGACTTCATCAGACATCAGCAGGGGATCGCCGCCGGAAATTAGCACGTCCCGCACTTCAGTGTGTTCTTGCAGGTAAGCAATCATGGCATCTATCCGCCGTGTCAGCGGGTACATCTCACCTTGGCTGACTAAACGGGAGCGGGTGCAGTAACGGCAATAAGCAGCGCAAGAGTCTAAAGCCAG
>CAZJNL010000891.1:0-2930 GCA_964546515.1 uncultured Oscillatoria sp. | reverse complement strand
CCGTCCCCTGGCAGCGTGTCGGGCGGTGATTTGTGCCGCCTTGTGGCCCGATCCTGCTGACGAACTCTGCCCCCAAAAATTTCGCGAGGAAGCTGCCGCAATTATTAACAAGTTTGCGAAAAAAGCAGCGACAACCGAGTTGGCCAATTCTTGCTCAACGGAAAACTGGAAACGGTGGCAGGTTTTAGCTCAACCGGAAAATCAGTTAGATGCGAATAATCCTCAGCATCTCAATATCCTCCGCTATCGGTTATTAGATTTTATTGCCGATTTTGCGAATTGGGATAATTCCACCCAGCCGGATTATTTAGAAACCAGTCGCGCTTTAACCCAATCTGCCCACGAGTCTTTAGGCGGCACTCCCGAAACCCGTCCCCTCGTTGTTGACCCCTTTGCTGGGGGCGGTGCGATTCCTCTGGAGGCGCTGCGGGTGGGGGCGGATGCCTTTGCTTCTGACCTCAATCCTGTGGCGGTTTTGTTGAATAAAGTGGTGCTGGAATATATTCCCAGATATGGGCAGCGCTTGGCGGATGAGGTGAGGAAGTGGGGGGAGTGGATTAAGCAAGAAGCTGAGAAGGAATTAGGAGAATTTTATCCCAAAGATGCGGATGGAAGCACGCCGATTGCTTATCTTTGGGCGAGGACGATTGTTTGTGAGGGGCCAGGATGTGGGGCGGAAGTGCCGTTAATCCGGTCGCTTTGGCTGGCGAAGAAAACTAATAAATCGGTGGCTTTGGAGTTAATTCCCAACCCGGAAGCCAAGCGGGTCGATTTTAAAATTATTGAGAGGGCTAAGGCAAAAGATGTCAAAGAGGGGACGGTAAAGCGCGGTTCTGCTACTTGTCCCTGCTGTGGGTTTACAACGCCGGTGGCATCCGTGAGAAAGCAGTTAAAAGCGCGGCGTGGCGGTGCGGATGATGCCCGGCTGTTCTGTGTGGTGACGACTAGGGACAGTGAAAGTGGGCGGTTTTATCGCTTGCCGGTTGAGAAAGATTTAGCGGCGGTTAGACGGGCGAGTGACGAGTTGGAAAGGCGGAAGCTGGAACATCGGGAAGAGTTGAGTTTGGTGCCGGATGAACCTTACCCAGATGAAAGAGGAGTGGGTGCTTTGAGTTCTTCTGTTATGTATGGTTTTGAGAGATGGGGAAATATTTTTACTTCTCGTCAAGCTTTGGCTTTAACTACTTTGGTGAGGTGGGTTAAGGAAGTGGGTAAAAAGTTGGCTGATGGGGAGGATCAGGGGTTGGCGATCGCTGTTCAAACTTGTTTGGCATTAGCGGTTGATAGACAAGCCAATACATTGACATCTTTATCTCGCTGGAATACCGCAGGAGAAAAAATTGAGGGTTTGTTTGCTAGACAAGCTCTTCCGATGGTTTGGGATGTTGCTGAAGCTAATTCTTTTTCTGGTGCTACGGGTGGATTACAGGGTGCTATCGACTGGGTACTAGAAGTTTGTGAGTCTAATTCTCTTTTAGCTTATCCCGGTCAAACCCAACAAGCCAACGCCGCCACTCACCCCCTACCAGACAATTTCGCTCAAGGCTTTTTTTCAGATCCTCCTTATTATGACGCGATCGCTTATGCCGACTTATCTGACTTATTCTATATTTGGTTACGCCGCAGTATTGGACAGCTTTACCCCACATTATTTAGCACAAATATAGTTGATAAAACCAATGAAATCGTACATTTATCAAAGCGCTTTAGAGGAGTATATGAACACAAAAACAAAGAATATTTTGAGCATAATATGCAAAAAGCTATGGCAGAAGGATGCCGAATATTATCCGATGACGGCATTGGTGTGATCGTTTTTGCCCACAAATCAACATCAGGATGGGAAGCTCAACTGCAAGCGATGGTAAATGCAGGCTGGACGATTACAGGATCTTGGCCCATTGACACTGAAATGGGAACGAGACTACTTGCTCAGAACCGCGCTACTCTCGCCTCCTCCGTCCACCTTGTCTGCCGGCCCCGATCCCCCCTAGGGGCGGGCACGGGGGCACCGCCCCTACAAACGGGGGGAACCGGAGGTAATATTGGCGACTGGCGCGACGTATTGCAAGAACTCCCGCAACGCATCCACGACTGGATGCCCCGCTTCGCCTCCGAAGGCGTAGTCGGTGCCGATGCCATTTTCGCCTGCCTCGGTCCCGCCCTCGAAATCTTCTCCCGCTATGACAGCGTAGAAAAAGCCTCTGGCGAAGCCGTCACCCTCAAAGAATATCTCGAATATGTCTGGGCTGCCGTTTCCAGAGAAGCCCTGACCATGATTTTTGAAAATGCAGACGCCACCGGCTTTGAAGAAGATGCCCGCCTCACCGCCATGTGGTTGTGGACACTTTCCACCGGCACTCCGCAAAGCGATACCGCCAGCACCGATGAAGACAGTACCGACGATGACGGAGAAGACGATGAAACTCCCAAGAAATCAGCCAAGATGAGCGGGTACGTTTTGGAATTCGATGCCGCCCGCAAAATTGCCCAGGGACTCGGCGCACACTTGGAAAAACTCACCACTCTCGTACAAATCAAGGGAGACAAAGCCCGACTGCTGCCCGTCTCAGAACGTTCGCAATACCTGTTCGGCAAAAATGCCGGCAAACCGCCCGCCAAACGCCCAAAGAAAGACCACAAGCAATTGAGTTTCTTTGACACAAACACTGCAGAGGAAGAGTTAGCAGATTGGGGCGATACCAGCACCGAATACCAAGGCAAAACCGTCCTCGACCGCATCCACCAGAGCATGATTCTCTTTGCTGCAGGGCGCAGCGAAGCCCTCAAACGCTTCTTAGTTGATGACGGCGTGGGAAGTGACAAACGCTTCTGGACATTAGCCCAGGCACTTTCCGCCCTATATCCCACCGGCACCGATGAAAAGCGCTGGGTGGATGGCGTTTTAGCCCGGAAAAAAGGCTTAGGAT
>CAZJNL010000890.1:0-2939 GCA_964546515.1 uncultured Oscillatoria sp. | reverse complement strand
AGTTGTTTAGCAATGTCTCTATCCGACACTCAAGTCTTCGTCGCTCTCGTCATCGCGCTGATTCCCGGCTTCTTGGCCTTCCGGCTAGCCACAGAGCTGTACAAATAAAGCTGTCCTAGTGACGCTGGCGGGGAGCCTTTCAGGGCAATTGACTCCAAAGCTTCCAGGCAATTCGGTCGAGAGACTGTAAATTGCTGGCGAGCAGCCCGGAGTCAAGGCTCCAGGGAGGCTCCCCTCGCCCTCTGTTCAAGCTCAACCAGCGCTCTAAAATTTAGGTATTCTCCCCTAGTGCGGTTTGGCCGCTGAGCGACTCCACTACAGGCGTGTCCGGGGTGAGGTTTTTCTCTGACAAAGTTGCAATCGCGGCTAAAAACGCCTAAATTCAAGCTCCCATGAAAGCCATTCCACCCTCAAGACTCCCGAAGCCACCTGTAGAGCCCCGCCGTCGGGTGGAGCGTCAGGACAAACGCCGCCAGCGCAGTCACCCCTACCGAGTCATGGCCTCTGAAACTACTGTCAAGTTGGCGGTCAACGCTGTGCTGTGCTTCGCAGCGGCTTCAGCTTTAGCCCAACTGTGGCCCTATTACCGGTCCGAGGTCGAGAAACTCCAGAAAATCCAAGCGGAAGTCAAACAAACCGAAGGGCGAGTCACTCAATTGCGGGAGGACTTCAGCCGCTCCTTCGATCCGCAACAAATGAAAAGGGTTATGCAGGAGCAGAGCCATCTGATGGACCCCACGCAGCTGCAGGTTATTTTGCAGGAAAACGAGGCCCAAGGCGCGCCGGCGCGAACCGAGCGGCGAGAGGATTTCCAGGCTGACGTGCGGCGAACCGATTAAGCGCTCAAAGGTTTGAGCAAGGCGCTGAGCCAGGTTTCTACCCGCTCGAGCAAGCCACGGTCAGCCGGTGCTTCTAGTAGCTGGATTTTGGCCCGCCGATAGTCGGACACGGCGCAGTTCCACTCACCCATTAAATGATAGGTGCGGCCTCGCTCCGCCCAGATGTGGCCCTTCAGGCTGCCCAGCCTCTCGGCGAAGTCAAAGTTCTCAATCGCTAGCTCGTACAGTCCGAGCTCTCGCAAGGTGATGCCCCGGTTGATCCAGGCCCGAACGTGCGCGGGGTTGAGGTCAATGGCCCTGTCATAGTTAATAATGGCCGCCGCCAAATCGCCTCGGGCGGCGTAATAATTGGCCAGATTGTTGTAGGCGCTGGCCAATTGCGGATTCAGCTGGATCGCCCTGCTGTAATCGGCGAACGCTCTGTCAAGCTGCCCACTCTGGAAATACATCAGTCCGCGATTGCTGTAATCGACCGCACTGACGGGATAGCGGGAAATCAGCCCAGTCAGGATCTCAATCGCTTCGCTGTATTCCCCCCGCTCCGCTTTTGCCATCGATTGCCGGCGGAGCGCCACCAGCTCGTCTTGCTCCACCTGGCTTTTGGCTTTCTCGGGCGAGGCGGTGGAGTCTGGCTGAGGGTGCTGAGCGCACCGGCCATCCCGCTCAGATGCCACCGGCGGGCGCGGAACAGTCCGGCGCTGCCGGTGTCCAGTCTTGTCTTGACGGTCCAGAAAAAAGCGAGCCTTCATACCCAAAGTCCCCTATACCCTTTGAGCATTAGCTTATAAACTTCGACAGCACCCCAGGAGTGCCGGTGTGTCACTTCCAAAGGCGTATAACGCCAGACTTGAGATTTGAGAGTTGAGATTTTAGATTGGCGAAAACCCAAAATCCCGGCGTGCCTGACTGGCTGGGACTTGGGAGTGTCCGGAGCCTCTGTTTGACCAGCGCTGGCACACCCAACTGTCCTGCCGGCTGGCAGACAGTTGTGCAACTGGAATAGCAGTAGGGATTGTTATTAACGCACCCTACTGCACACCGGCACCTCTGGGATTAAGCCGCATCCGCCACTGCGGAATCTTTGCTGAGCAACTCCACAGCGGCTTGATACTGCCGGTCAGCCTCCGTAGCCACCTGGTTGCGCGCAATCGGCTCGAAGGGCACCACGCGGTCTGGGACAATGCCCAACTTGTGGATGTCTCGGTGGTTCGGCGTCTCGTATTTGGCCACCGTTACCGCCAGCCCAGAGCCATCGGACAGGTCAAACAGGGACTGAATCAACCCCTTGCCAAAGGTTTTTTCCCCCACCAGCTGCGCCCGCCCGTTATCTTGCAGGGCACCGGCGAGAATTTCACTGGCGCTAGCGGTTCCTTGATTGACCAAAACCGCCAGGGGGGCGTCAGTCAGGGCAACGCCTACGGCTTCAAAGCTGCCCAAGACGCCAAGCCGGTTGACGGTGTAAACGATTGTGCCACTATCGAGCCAGAGGCGGGCAATTTCAATGCCCGCTTGCAACAAGCCGCCTGGATTGTTCCGCAGGTCGAGAATGTAGGCTTGCGCCCCCTCTCCCTGCAAACGGGAGATAGCGTGAGCCACTTCAGCGGTGGCGTTGGCATTGAATTGGCTGAGGCGAATGTAGCCAATCGGCGTGCCGCTTTCAGAAGTCTGCAACTCTGCGTACACCGGGTTGAGCGCAATCCGGTCCCGCTCCAGCTGAAATTCTAGCGGCTCGGCGCTCCCCTCTCGCTGCACCGTCAGGGTGACGCGACTGCCTGTCGGGCCCCGCATCCGTGCGGCGGCGGCGTCCAGAGTCATATCTGCTGTGGAAATGTCATCTATCTTGAGGATGATATCGCGGGGTTGCAGGCCCGCTCGCGCTGCCGGCGAGCCGTCAATGGGAGCCACCACTTGTATAAAGTCGGTTGCCTCATCGAGAGCAATTTGCAGCCCGACGCCGGTCAGCTCCCCTGAGGTATTTAGCTGTAAAC
The DNA here is from genome assembly GCA_964546515.1 of uncultured Oscillatoria sp. Taxonomy (GTDB): domain Bacteria; phylum Cyanobacteriota; class Cyanobacteriia; order Cyanobacteriales; family Oscillatoriaceae; genus Oscillatoria. The sequence goes on along the minus strand of CAZJNL010000890.1, from coordinate 112 downwards.
TGTTGTACTGGTCAGGTTTTAACAGTCGCGTGAAGGGATCGTCCAGGCTGGCCAGCATCTGCCCGATCGCCTCGTAAGTCGCCTCTCGATTTTTCAGCGGCTGCTTGACCAG
>CAZJNL010000889.1:0-2939 GCA_964546515.1 uncultured Oscillatoria sp. | reverse complement strand
CAGCGCAAATGGCCAGCAGCTCGTCAGTGGCAGCGACGACCAAACGATAACGGTTTGGCAGCTGGGTGCCGGTGATGCCCGTCGCCCCGCCGGCTCGTCTGTGCGGATTCTCGGCGGGCACTCGTCTTCCGTGCACTCAGTGGCTGTCAGCCCGGACGGCCAAATTCTGGCCAGCAGCAGTCGGGACAAGACGATTAAGATTTGGCGTCTTTCCACCGGCGAACTGCTCAAGACTGTTTCTGAACCGGCTTATGTTTTTTCTGTTGCTTTCACGCCGGATGGGCAGATGCTCGCTGCCGGCAGTCAGAACAGAACAGTTAAGTTGTTGCCGGTGAGCGCTTGAGCTGGCTGTCCGCACGCGCCCTCTTTAAGTAGGGTGCGTTCCCTCTGGGAACGCACCCTACTGCTGTTGCTTTTACCCCAGATGGGCAGATGCTGGTTGCCGGCAGTCAGGACAGAACGGTTAAGTTGTTGCCGGTGAGGGCTTGAGCTTCACCGACAAGCATAATGGGGCGAGCGCGTAGGGTGCGTAGCGTTCCCTCTCAGAGGGAACGCACCCTACTGCTCAGGGTGCCGGTGAGAGAAAATATTTATAAACCCGCCCCCTGCCTAGAGCTAAGGTCTTTTATTAAAAATCGGGGTGAAAAAACCGGGTTTTTTTGACCGTAAAAACCGATGTTTCGGAAAAATTGCCAAAATAAACCCGTTTTCTGAGATTTCTTGACCATTTGGAATTGTCAAAAACTTCCAAGGCACTCGCCGGTGCCCTAACCGCCTGAGATCCCTGAGAAAGTGCGCCCGACAGGCTGATGGGTAGGCTCGCACCGGCTGCTAACCGAACAAACATCCCATGACTATTTTCCCCCACGACCGCCCGCCCGATATCTACCGAGGATTTCAGCGCGTCTTAGTCGCTCAGAACAGAATTGAGAACGCCCTGGAAATTGCACAGCAGGGTCGCTCTCGCGCTTTGGCGAATCTATTTGTAACCCATTTAGCCGCTAACCCAAAGTTGCAACCCTCTGCTGTCTCGCCGAGTGTCGAGCAAATCCAACAGATTGCCAGAGACACCAATTCCACTTTGGTAGAATACTCCGTCTTGTACGATGCAAACCAGATGTATCAGCTGTCGAGATTCAGGCTGAGTTTCGATCTGCCCTACGCTTTCGCTGAAGTGCTGTTCATCTGGGTTGTCCAGCCTGCGGGCGAGATTGCCTTTCGGCAAGTGAATCTCAAACGCCTCTGGCAGCGAGACAATATTTTTCTGGTCAGTTTGGTTCGCAGTCTGCGCGAATCTATCAGCGTCGGCAACCGCGACGAGGGCGGCGACGAAAGCAACCGGCTACTCCAGCAACTTTACCAGGTGATCGTCGAACCCATTGCTGACCTTTTGCCCGCTTGTGAAAATAGCCGCGTCACCTTTATCCCGCAAGACTTTTTGTTCCTCGTGCCTTTCTGCGCTTTGCAAGATGCCGCCGGCACCTGCTTGCTGGAAAAACACACCATCCTCACAGCCCCCTCGATTGAGGCGCTGGATTTGGCCTTTCAGAACCGGCGCACAGCACCGATTTTGAACGCGGACACAGGCAGCAATCAGGTGCTAGTCGTCGGCAATCCTGCTATGCCCAGCATTTTCCTGCAACTTGACGAGCCGCCTGCGCCCCTGCGCCGACTGCCTGAAGCGGCACTGGAAGCGAAGGAGGTTGCCCGCTTGCTGGGAACCAAAGCCCTGCTCGGCCATAAGGCCACGAAACAGGCTGTTTTGCAGCAGCTGCCGGCAGCCCGGACTGTTCATCTGGCCACTCACTGCTTGCTGGATGAGATGGAGGGCTTAGTCGGTGCCCTGGCACTCGCCCCAACTGGCACTGACGACGGTTTTCTCAGGGTGCCAGAAATCATGGCTGTAGGCTGTGGCGCTGAACTCGCTGTCCTCAGCGGCTGTGACACCAGTCGCGGCAGAATATGGGGGGATGGTGTGGCGGTGCTGTCTTACGGCTGGATTGCTGCCGGTGTGTCCAGTATCGTCATGTCTTTGTGGTGCTTGCCGAATGCCCCCACTGCGTCTTTGATGGCTGAGTTTTACCAGCACCTGCGGCGCAACTCGGATAAAGCCCAAGCTCTGCGCTTCGCGGCGCTGGCGACAAAAGAGCAGCACCCCCACCCCAGAGACTGGGCGGCTTTCACACTGATTGGCGCAGCTGACTGAGGTGAGCCAACCGGCTTTTTCGGCATTCTGGCAATACTGACCGGCATCGCCGACGGTAGTATTAGCTTAGTACCGGCATGACTTCCGGCCTGACCTCACCGGCACACCCCCCGGCTCTTGACAGCGCCTGTTAGCTTTGCTATAATAGATTGAAGTTGGCATACGTTTAAACACGAGCACGTCGCAAATGCACACCGGCAGCAACTATTTTTGGTTTTGGTTTAGAGAGGTCCACCGCGAGTGAATCCAGTTTGCTATTGGATCTCTAGGTGGACCGCAGACTCAACCCTGCGGTCTTTTGTTTTTCTCAGGACAGCACAACTGAAGGACACCAGCATGACAGCCCCCATTCAGAATTGGTTTTACGGTTTTTACTTTTGGCTCAGGCAGAGTTCTGGGTAGGGACCGTCATGTCGCTCGTCGCCTCAGCCCGGAACTCTCTCAGGTTCCGGGCTTTTTTTGTTAACCGCACACTTTTGTAAGAATAAGGAGTAAACTCATGTTCAGCGCTAAACTGGCAACCAAATCCCACACTGACCACCAAACTGTTATCAGACTGTCGGAACATGTTACTGTTGGGGGGGAAGACCTCCTGATTATTGGCGGACCGTGTTCTGTCGAGAGTTTGGAACAGATGGAGCAAGTCGCACGCCACCTCGCCGCAGCGCCGGTTCAAGTATTGCGCGGCGGCGTCTACAAACCCCGCACCTCCCCTTACGCTTTCCAAGGTTTG
>CAZJNL010000888.1:0-2940 GCA_964546515.1 uncultured Oscillatoria sp. | reverse complement strand
GGCAGAACGGGCCCAGGATGCGCGGCACAAAATATTTAGCCGTTGTCACCACCGCCAGCCGCAGCTGCCCCTGCTTGAGCCCTTTCATATCCGCCACCGTCATCTCGAACTCAGACAGCCGAGCGAATATCTCGTGACAAGTCGCCAGCAGCTCTCGACCGGCATCCGTGAGATAGAGGCGCTTGCCCACCTGCTCGAACAGGGGCAAGCCCACCGCTTTCGTCAGCTGCTTCACCTGCATCGAGACAGTCGGTTGAGTCAGAAACAGCTCTTCCGCGGCGCGGGTAAAGCTGCCATGCCGCGCCGCCGCTTCAAATACCTTTAACTGATGGAGCGTTGCCTGTAGCAAGTGACCTACTCCTGACCTCCCTCATAGAATTTTATCTATAATAACAATCAATAACCCTTACTTCCCTTTATGAAATAGGCAAGCTATCATCAAACAAATCTCATGAGCGTAATTCCCCTTCCAGATGGCGTTGCGCAGATAGGTGATGGTATGTTGGCGGAGTTACCCCTCCTGTTTGGCCCTCAACTCGGTTTCTGTAGGAACCGCCTGGGAATTGTCCGGTGCCTTCCCATCCCCGCTCTGCAGCAGCGCCTTTTTCTTCCCTCTCACTCCCCCCGGCGATTGGGCAATGGCTTCAAATCCGGCAGTTCCACCAATTCCTTTTCGGTTTCCTTGACTCCCGGCAACTTCTGCAAATCCGGGAGTTTGACCAGTTCTGTTTCCAGTTGCTTCTCTCTAACGCTGACCGGCATCAGCAGCGGTTTCTGTTCCTCGATCCAGCAGCTCGCCACCGGCAGAGTTTTCTCCAGGTCATCGAGAGGTCTCGGAATCACCATCAAGGTGCTGAATTCCCCAATCCGCTCAGCTTCGTACATGCCAGCTTCCACCGCCACCGCCACATCCGCCACGCGCCCCCGGATAATCGCAGTGCACAGCCCGTCGCCAATCGTTTCATAGGATGCCAGGTGCACCTCAGCTGACTTGAGCATCGCGTCACACGCTCCCACCATCGCCGGAAATCCCCGAGTTTCCAGCAAGCCCACAGCTTGATTGCTCAACCGGCTGTAAGTGTTTCCTTGGGCCAAGTCCGTCAAGCGGCTGCCAATCGGGAACACGGCTTCCAGGTTGGGGAGGGGTCGGGCGATCACCAACTTGGAGATTAATTGACCGAACTGGGCGGCTGTGTCCGCCCCCGCTTCCACCGCCAGGCGGACATCTGCAATTCTGCCCCGCACAATCGCCGTGCAGTACCCGCTGCCTATTTTTTCGTACCCGACTAGGGTCACCCCTGCCGACTTCAGCATCATATCTGCAGTGCCGACGATGGCTGGAAAACTCCGAGTCGAGACTAACCCCAGGGCTGTTTCCCGCAGGGGGTCTAGTTGTCTCGATGCTTCTCTCGATGCTTCCAGGGAGACTCGCCGTTGCCTTTGTAATTCCATCATGTTTTAGATTTCAATTAAACAAAAGAATAAATTTCACAATTTTTCGGCTCCCAAAGTCCTTTGTAGAGCGCCTGCGTCGCCTCCCCACACGCCAAAGTCTCTATATTGGCTTTCCCGCTTCGCCTGCCGGCTCAAAGGGCGGTTGGTAGCTCCCTGCTGCGTTTTGACGGTTTTTATTAAATTTTTCCGGCTTGGCCTCAGGAGCGTCTCTCAAACCCGACGCTCGCGCGGGCAGAGGGGGAGATTGGGAGAGTTGAGAATTTTGAATTTTGAACTCGGCTTTTTCATTCAGAATTCATCCTTCCTAATTTTTTTCTCCCCTCACTCCCACACTCCTGCTTTCTTACTAGGCAAATTAGATGCGTTATGATTCAGGGGGCCCCGGCAGGTGGCCCCTGAAACGAGTTGCGGTTTAAGGACTGACCGTTAGGGAACAGGGTCATCATCAGCCGGTTCAGGTGACGCTGGCTGTAACCTGCCCTCGGAGACTGATCGGGGGATTCGGGTTCTGGCTGTGCTGGGGCGGGCTCGGCTGCCGGCTGGGAAGTTGCGGCGCTTTCCTGGATGTTCGCCCCTACCTCTTCAACTGGGGGTTCTGAGCCGGTTGCGCCCACTTCGACTGGTTCTGGCGTCAGAGCCGCTTGACGGCTGGTATCTCCGATTATCGATGCCGCCGGCACCACTTGCACCGGCTCAATCGAGCTGTTGAATACCGTCGTTGCAGCTCCCACGCAAGCGTTGGCTCCAATCTTGCCGGTGCCGACTATGAGGACGCCCGCGCCGAGGTTGGCACCGGCCTCCACTTCTATATTTCCCTGGTGAGCGTGGAGAATTGCCCCCATGCCAATACAGACACCGGCAGCGATGACAATCCGACTGCCGGCATCGGCTTGCAGGATAACTCCCGGCCCGATCGCCGCACACTCATCAATGACCACATCGCCACTTACGAAATAGTTAGCTGTGCTAATCGGTCGCAGTAGCGGCAAATGCATGGGAATGGGAACCTCTTTTTTGTTCAAAGTCAGCTGCCAGCTGCCAGCTGTCGGGAGAGCGCCTGCATGCGGCGCTATACCTTGACAAAATAGCGCGGTTGTGCTATGTGTCACTCCTGACCGCTGACTGCTGACCGCTGTGTGGAGACGCGACATATCGCGTCTCTACATAGGCCGTTAGCGACTGGCCAGAGCTTTGGGCCGCTGGATAATCGTCTCCAGCACCCGGCGCTTGGCTTTCGGGTCAATGCCAATCAGGCGCACGTATTCGCCGCTGTGTTCAGCTAGGCAACCGGCAAGAGCCGCCATTACTTCCGACTCATTCTGGGAGTCAATGGGAGTGCAACTCTTCCAAGAAGAAGTTTGGAAGCGGCGCTCGTCGGCGTGTTCGGTGCCGATCTTGTACCCTTGAGCCAGCAGCTGGCGCACTTGGTCTTGCACTTGGCCACTCAAGCCGCTGCTGGCAGGCGCACTGCTAGAGGCGGGTGCC
>CAZJNL010000887.1:0-2941 GCA_964546515.1 uncultured Oscillatoria sp. | reverse complement strand
AAGCAGTTCCATGAGTGAAATAGCAATTGCGGTCAAGAATGTCTCGAAGTGTTTTAAGCGGTACGCACTATCCTTTATTAACATGGGCGAACGGCTGGCTCGTATTTTGCCTTGGCGGCGCGAGCAAAATTGCTTAGTGGTGCGTTTTGAGGATTTAGTAGGTGAAGAGGGTGGGGGAAGCAGAACTCGACAAGAAGCGGCGCTCGGAAAGATGAGCGATTGTTTGAATTTGCGACTCAGCCGGCAGGATATTATCGCTGTAGCGAGCCGAGTGTTTGACCGATATAGCGCTACTTTCAGGAGGGGTGAGATTGGGGAGTGGAAAAAGTATTTCAAACCGGAACATGTGGAAACTTTTAAGAAGATTGCCGGTGAGCAACTTATTCAACTTGGCTACGAGAGGGATTTGGATTGGTAGCCGTGTGAGGTGGCGTCTGGCATTCTGGAAGCGAGAAGTTGCCGGTGGGAGACAGGGGGAGAGGGGGAGACGAAAAATTATAGCATTTTTCATATCAGTGCGGTACATTTTTCGCTTCCGCGCCAGGACAGGGAGACGCGATTTATCGCGTCTCTACAAGAAAAAGGAGCTGTAAAGTGTCTCGTTTTGGAAAGGCATCCATTTTACTACCCGCTCTGTACCTCATCAAGCTGAGAACCGCTATAATTAAGGGCAATTGACCGGACTGGATATGACTTGTGTCCGGAGAGCTGGCACCGGTAACGAGCGAGCGGGAATCCTGAGAGAGAGAAGGCTCATGCTAATGGACAAAGGAAAAGGGATGGGTTAGAATCTATAAAGGCACTCTTACGGAGAGAGAAATGACTACAGTTTCTAAGTTACTGGACATAAATCCAGCTAATAACTCAGGGTTCTATGAGGGTAGAAATACCGGATTCGATGACTATCTCCTGGCGGGACTAGCACCCAATCAGCCGGTAACGGTTCCCGCAGTGTCCAATGAATTCGATCCGGTGATACAAGTCTTTAAGGCAGACGCTGTTGGGAAAGTTACAGGGAACCCGATAGCGTTTAACGATGATAAGGTGCTGGGGGTTAACCTCAACTCTGAAACGGTTTTTACTCCAGAAGTTGGCGCTAATTACGTAGTGCGCGTGAGCAGTATTAACCTGTTGGCGGGAGACTATGATGTGAGCGTCTTCCAAAATGGGACATCGCCAGCCCTGAATTATGTCACTCCTGGCTTTGCAGCGGGGGGGGACAGTCCGCTTGTGGCTGTCAGCACCCCCCAACCCCTAGCAGCAGAAGCTGTGGAACCGAATGGATTCGCTCCCTTTAGTCTGCTGACAGGAGAGGGTGGAACGGGTTTCAGTTTATCAGATGCGTCTGACAGTCTGACTCTTAGCAATTATCCCGCCGCCAGTAGCGCTAATTACATTTTTGCTTGGAATGGGGATGATAACATACTGGGCACGGCAGCCATTGAGAACATCAACGGGAATAAAGGGAACGACACCATCGCCGGAGGTGCCGGTGGGGACATCCTGCGGGGAGGGAAAGATTCTGACAACCTTTTTGGCAACTCTGACTCCGACGTTCTTAACGGCAATAACGGGAATGATACGGTTGATGGAGGTGCCCAGAGTGATATCGTGCGGGGCGGGAAAGAAAACGACCTCCTTCTCGGTGGAGACGGAGACGACCTTCTGATTGGCGACTACGGTCAAGATAGCCTGCTCGGCGGAGCCGGTCGCGATATGTTTGTATTGCGAACAGATGGCAACAATCCCTCCTTGAAACACACCTCTGCTAATGTCTCTCAGGTAGACATTATCCGCGACTTCGTGATTGGCGAGGATACGATTGGACTCACGGGGCTGGCCTTCACAAACCTTTCTTTGGAGGCTATTCAGCTGTCGGTCAATGGCGGCGCTACGGTTGCTTCCACTGCTATCAAAATCAACAGCACTGGCGAGTATTTGGGCGTTGTGGAAAACCTAACTCCAGACCTGCTCAAAAATCCAGCGTTGTTCGACAGCACTATCAGTAGCAATCCCAGCTACCTGCAGTCATAGTGCCGCAGCAAAAGCAGTGACGCCGCACAATTATATCCTGTCTGATTAATTGCCATCCTTGAGGACAAAAATAAACGGAACATCAAGAAACCCGGAAACTTTAAGAAACCGGGTTTGTGGGAGTTACACCGGCTGTCTTTTTAAAATCCACCGGCACGGCGACTGTTCTAGTGCAGAGCGCCTATCCGTGCCGATGGCCAATAAATTTTATACGCTTTGCCGACAATATTGCCTGCGGGCAGGAACCCCCAAGCGTGGGAGTCAAAGCTGTCGTTGCGATTGTCTCCGAGAACAAAATAGCTGCCGGTTGGGACTGTTTCCGGGCCCCACTCATAAACAGGGGGCTGGGCAATATAGTTTTCTTGCAGGGGTTTGCCATTCACATAAACGCGCCCGTTGCTGACTTGAACCACTTCCCCCGGTTTGGCAATCACTCGCTTGACGAAAAGTGTGCCAGCAACCACATTTTCTGTTGGCACTGTATAGGGAAACTTAAAGACGATCAGATCGCCTCGTTTGGGACGGTAATGGCTGTTTTTGGACACCAATATTCCGTCTCCTATCTGCAGCGCCGGCACCATTGACGTGCTGGGAATGGTAAATCTTTCCACTCGCTGCTCTACCCAAACCGGCAAATAGGCCGTCGCGAGTCTGAGCGCAATAATTGCCCCGACAATTCCACTTATCAGCTGCTTCGACTTTCCTGGATGTTCTGGGGAAGCTACATAGGCGTGGTAAGCAGCAATAGCGTAGAGTGTCGGCGGACAGACTAGCAAGGGCGAGAAGAGTGCGGACAGATTTGCAGCCAAAATTATGCCCGATAAAAAAATACCACCTGTCAGGAATTTTTCCAGATATAAATGCCCTAATCCTGGCAATATCTGGGACAGGAATACTGCCTGCCAAG
>CAZJNL010000886.1:0-2943 GCA_964546515.1 uncultured Oscillatoria sp. | reverse complement strand
GCGATAAACCCTTGTCTCTACAAGAGAAAGGGGAAAGACGCGATAAATCGGCAGTTAAGTAGGGTGGGTGACGCAAAGCGTCACCCACCCTGTAGGGCATTAGCCCAACTGCAAACTGTAGGGCATTAGCCCAACTGCAAACGGGCCGCAGGCTGGCCAATGCCGGGAGCGAACTCTAGCCCCCGGAGTGCCGGTGCTGCCAGCTTTGTTAAGAATAATCAGATGCGTGCGGAATTTATACCAGATGTTATATGCTGGCATCTGAGAAACATCAGAGGCATAAAAACATGCCAGTGACGCCACAGCAGGAAATTGCACAGCTCGTCCGGGAAACCAGGCGACGGCTGGGACTGTCGCAACAGAAGTTTGCCGCACAGCTGGGGGTTTCATTTCAGAGTGTGAACCGCTGGGAAAATGGGCGAACTCAGCCATTACCGCTGGCCTTGAAGCGGATTGAGGAGTTGCTTCAGCAGATGGGCGCTCGCGGCCAGGATTTGCTGGACAAGCACTTTCCGCAGGGCCGGTAGGAGATCGGGGCCAAAAAACGCAAGGTTAGGAAGCCTGAGGTGTACAATTGTTCGCCTGAGGGCACGCGCCGGCTGCCTCAAGCGGGACAGCGGAGAACCTAAAACCATTACCGCTCACCCAGCCCTATCCCTCTGTCCCTCGCAACCGGGGGAGACGACGGGGGAGGGGGGATGGCAGAAGAAAAGTTTTGATTCAAAGCAGAAGTTGGAGAGTGGGGGTGAGGGGCTTGCCGCAGCGAGGGTGAGAAATAGCATGATGGTAACTGTCCCGGCTTAACCGGCCTGCCGGCACACTCAACAGGAGACACCTATGAGACAGATTTTGGTAGTGGATGATTCAGCAACCATGCGGCGGATGGTGATGGCCTCGCTGCGCAACTTAGTTGACGTGAAGTTTGAGGAAGCGAGCAACGGTCTGGAAGCGATTGAACAATTAGCGATTGCCTCAGTGGACTTAATGATTCTCGATTTGAACATGCCCGACATGCACGGGATGGACGTACTCAAGTTTGTGCGCGAGCACAAGAGCTATAGCGACATTCCGATCGTCGTGCTGACGACCAAAGGCGACCAATACACCCACATGACCGCAATCGGAGCCGGCGCATCGCGCTATATTACCAAGCCATTCGACCCGCAAACGCTTGCCACACAGGTGATCGAGTTGTTGAATTAGAATTATAGCATAACTGGCTGCCGCCGGCAAAAAGTCTTTCAAAAAATTCAGGATTTAAAGTTCTGAATTCTCAAGAGTAAATTCCCCGAAGTGGGACGGCAGACTGTGGCCTCCTATGTCTGACCCCTGACTCCTGACCCCTGACTCCTAACCCCTGACTTCTGACTTCTGCTGCCGGCGCTCGGTATTCAACGCCGGTTTAGCTGATGAAAACTGCCATGAAAAACTCACCCTTGAAAATTTTAGTAGTAGATGACTCGCCAACCATGCGGCGAATGGTAATTACGTCGCTGCGAGACTTGAAAAACGTACATTTTGAAGAAGCGAGCAACGGACTCGAAGCCGTTGAGCAATTAGCGGTCGGGCACTTAAAGCAAGCGCCGGTGAATTTGATTATCCTGGACTTGAATATGCCCGACATACACGGTCTGGAGGTGCTCAAGTTTGTCCGCTCTTATGAGTTCTACAGCTCAATTCCCGTTATTGTACTCACGACGAGAAGCGACGCGACCAGCCGCAGTGCGGCCCTGGCAGCTGGCGCTTCGTCCTATATGACAAAACCGTTTGAGCCCCAGACGCTCATCGCACAAGCGAACAGTTTTTTGAATTAGGATAGAGATATACTCGTGTCTACGGACGCTGGCAGCCCCCATTTTTTTGATGAGTTCCTCGACGATTATTTTGCCGAAAGTGAGGAACACTTGACGGTTGTGCGCCGCAATTTGCTGGCGCTAGAACCTCTTGTGAACCAGCCAGCAGTCGAGAAGTCGCTGCTGGACGAACTCTTGCGCAGTTTTCATTCGCTCAAAGGTCTGTCGGGAATGGTAGGGGTGAAGGAAGCATCGCAACTCGCACACTACATGGAGAGTTACCTGCGCGATTTGCGCTCCCAACAAGTGGTTCTCACCGGCTCAGGAATGGACGCCCTGATCGGGGGCACCAAAATGCTCGAGGAGGTGATTGCCACGCGCCGCTCCTCAAATCCCCCACCGGATATCGCTTCCGCGCTGCAGCAGCTAGCAGCAGTCGTCAAAAGCGAGGATCTCAGTTCCTCGGAACCTGCGCCCTCGCCCCCTCCCCCTCCCAGCCCCCAACCCCCTCAGGATGTCCCAGAGCCACCCACAACCGGCTCCAAAGCTGCGACCTTGGATTCAGAAGTCCAGATCGCCCTGAAACCAGAAGAAAGCGAGCGGCTGGCTCTAGCACTCCAGAGTGGCGGGCGAGCTTGGCGCTTTGAGTTCGCGCCAATGCCGGCGCTAGCCGAACGCGGTGTTAACGTCAACAGCGTTCGCGCTCGCCTGCAAGCGATTGGCTCATTAATTCACGCCGCGCCCCGCGTCAAACCGGGGGGAGGAATTCTATTCGATTTTGTTGTCGCCAGCAATGCGGATGAAACAGCCTTTGCCGGTTGGGCCAGCGACGGCCTGATCTGGGCACCCTTCAAAACTGACGAGTCACCAATCACCCCAGACACCCGTAGCACAGGCGTCTCGCCTGTGCCCCCCGATCCCCGTAGCACAGGCGTCTCGCCTGTGCTTCCTCAGCGAGTCAGAAAACAGAAGTCAGGACAAAGAACCCAAAAGTCAGCAGTCAAAACTCAGAAATCAGCCCCCGACACCCGTAGCACAGGCGTCTCGCCTGTGCTTCCTCCCCCCACACCCCCCGACACCCGGCGCGCACGCGTCTCGCCTGGGCGCCCTCCCCAACCACCCGACGCGCATCCGCGGTCTCCAACCCGCA
>CAZJNL010000885.1:0-2944 GCA_964546515.1 uncultured Oscillatoria sp. | reverse complement strand
CGGTTGTGGAAGCGGATTTTTACCACGCCAACCAGCTTATTTCCCTGAGCGATGAGGAAATTGTGCGGAAAGTGCGGGGCGATTTAGCTACCTGTGTGCCGGCTTTTGGGGAAGCGAAGGTTATCGACAGCAGTGCGATTCGTTTGCGGGAAGCTGTCACGCACTTTTTTCCGGGCAGCTACCAGTATATGCTGCCGGCGGTGACAAGTTTTGAGAATGTACTGATCAGCGGGGATTGGATTGTCAACCGGCACGGTTCGTGGTCACAGGAAAAGGCGTATGTGACGGGTTTGGAGGCGGCGAATTTGGTGGTTGAGCGTTTCGGGCGCGGGAGTAAGGCGGAGATTGTGCCGGTGGAGCCTGATGAGCCGCACATACAACTTGCGCGGACTGTCAACAAGACAGTGCGCGAATTGGGGAAAGCTTTCTTGCCGGATTTTTGGCTACCATAGAACTAATGAGTGGGGAGTGCGGTTGCCGGTTGGGGAGCATCCCGTTTTTGCATTGGCATATATGTCCAGGCTCTAGATACTGCGACAGACAAAGCCCGCCTACGCGAATCATTTAGAACTGCTATAGGGCAATGGCTGTGGAACCGTTGCGAGCCGGTGAAATACTCACCGTCCGCCCACCGGCACCGGCTCCCTAGGGGTAACATGCCCTTAGGATGGGCGCTCCCTCCCTGCGAGCGCCCACCTTCTCAAGGAACCCCACGGAATGTTAAAATCAGTGTCGTCCCCGTCGTGCTGTCCCTAAACTATGAGCCTGTGCGTCAATCCCCGCTGTCCAAAGCCCGACAATCCCGATAACATCGTGTTTTGCACAGCCTGCGGTTCGGAATTGCTGCTGTCAGGTCGATATCGGGTGAATATTCTACTCGGTAGCGGCGGATTTGGCAATACTTATGAGGTGAGCCATGCCGGCACCCTCAAGGTTTTGAAGATTCTCCAGGTCGATAGCATCCCCCCTCAAAGCAGAGCGAAAGTGCTATCCCTGTTTCAGCAAGAAGCGAAAGTTTTGACGCACCTGAATCATCCGGGTATTCCCAAGGGAGACAGATATTTCGAGTTTTTCCCGAGAAATTCTCAGGAGCCGGTGCATTGCCTGGTGATGGAGAAGATTGAGGGGGTGGACTTGCAGGACTACCTGAGCAAGCGGGGACGCCCCATTGACCAAGAATTGGCAGTGGACTGGCTGAAGGAGCTAGCGGCAATTCTGGCGCAGGTGCATGGGGAGAATTTCTTTCACCGGGATATCAAGCCGGCAAATATCATGTTAAAGCCGGATGGCAAACTGGCGCTGATTGACTTTGGCACCGCACGGGAAGTAACGGGAACTTATTATGTGAAACAGCAGGGGGGACAAGTCACCGGCGTTGTTTCCGCCGGCTACACCCCACCCGAACAGCTCAACGGTCATGCGGTGCTGCAATCGGATTTCTTTGCTTTGGGGCGCACCTTTGTCTATTTGCTCACCGGCTTTGAACCGCTCGATGCGGATATTTACGACGCTTATAATGATGAGTTGTGCTGGCGGGAACGTGCGGCGGGTGTGGTGCCGGTGCTGGCAGATTTTATTGACGATCTGATGGCACCCAAACCGAAGCAGCGCCCCGCCAATACGGAGGCGATTTTGCAGCGATTGGCAGAGATTGACCGGGCTTTGCGTTCGCCTCGTCGCCCAATCTCACCCCCGCCAGTCTCTCCCCAATATCGTGTGCACGTGATTGGGAGTCCGCCGCCACCGCCGCCACCCCCACCACCACCTTCCATCACTTGGGAAAATGCCCAACTAGAACGCACCATCACGGGACATTCAAATTTAATTTTTTGCGTCGCCATCAGTCCGGATGGCAAAACTCTTGCCAGTGGCAGCAAGGACAAGACTATCAAAATCTGGAATCTTAGCACAGGGAAGGAACTCCGCACCCTTGGCGACTGGTTTTCTGAGCATTCAGATGGGATTTATTCTGTCGCCATAAGTCCGGATGGCAAAACTCTTGCCAGTGGCAGTGTTCACAGCACCATCAAGCTGTGGAATCTCAGCACGGGGCAGGAAATTCGCACTCTCAAGGGGCATTTAAGCCCGGTTAATTCCGTCGCCTTCAGTCCGGATGGCTTAACGCTTGCCAGTGGCAGTTATGACAAAACTATCAAGCTGTGGAATCTCAGCACGGGGCAGGAAATCCGCACTTTCACGGGGCATTCAGGCGCGGTTTTTTCCGTTGCTATCAGTCCGGATGGTCAAACGCTTGCCAGTGGCAGTTTTGACAGCACCATCAAGCTGTGGAATCTCAGCACTGGGCAGGAAATTCGCACTTTCAAGGGGCATTTAAGCCCGGTTAATTCCGTCGCCTTCAGTCCGGATGGCTTAACGCTTGCCAGTGGCAGTTATGACAAAACTATCAAGCTGTGGAATCTCAGCACGGGGCAGGAAATCCGCACTTTCACGGGGCATTCAGGCGCGGTTTTTTCCGTTGCTATCAGTCCGGATGGTCAAACGCTTGCCAGTGGCAGTTTTGACAGCACCATCAAGCTGTGGAATCTGAGTGCGTGGAGAGAAATCCGCACCCTCACAGGGCATTTAGGCGCGGTTCGTTCTGTCGCCTTCAGTCCGGATGGCAAAACTCTTGTTAGTGGCAGTGATGACAAAACCATCAAGATTTGGCGGGCGCAGGCATAACCGGCTGAGGATACGCGGATGAATTGCCGCAATCTGGTATCGGCGTTGAAAATCCGTGCCGTGCTGTTGCGGCACGATTTTCCAAATTTAGTGCCGGCATTGCTCGCCTTACTTGCTGTTGAGCGAGGAAAGAATCAAACGCTAATAACTCTTATCTGCGCTGCAGCACGCGATTTTGGCTTGCGCTTCACCACAATTTCCACATCACGACCGAGCGCATTCAGAGGTGATTTATAAAGAAAAAGTGAAGTTACAAGAAACC
>CAZJNL010000884.1:0-2945 GCA_964546515.1 uncultured Oscillatoria sp. | reverse complement strand
GGCGTGCCAGAGTGCGAGCTTGTCGCAATTCCGCCACAGCCCTTTCCTGAGTCAAAAAAGTGTTGAGTGCGGCCAAAAACTCTGAAAAGCCAGTTCCATCAAGAGAATCCTCTGGGTTCTTCACCCGCCGGCGCAGTGCCTGCAGCGACGAAATCTCGAACACCCGCTCCTCATACAGATCGTCCCCCTCCACCTGACAGTAGTCAGCCAGGTTGCTTTGAAAAACCCGCCGCAGTTTCTCCTCGGCTTCTTTGAGTTCTTCCGCATCATCCGGGTCAACCAGTCCTTTCCGGATCTCATCCCAAGCATTAATCAAGAAGAAAACCGTTAACCCCCGACCTTTGATATAATTGTCCAGGTAGCGGCGCTCCTCCAGCGTGCAAGGCTGTGACGCCCTGAGCACGAACAGGATAGCCTGACAGCTGTTGATATAATTGAGCGCCAGTTCGTTTCGCGCCTCTGTATCATTTAGCCCCGGACTGTCAACAATTTCCACTCCTTTTTCCAGCACCGGCAGGGGATACTCCACCACGGCATAGCTGACATCTGGAAAGGCCAGTTTTTTCGACTCTTCCAGTTTATTCGCCTCGTTGGGGTCAATCGTGTATCGCTCTTTAAAGCTTTTGAAATCCAGCTTTTCCGGACGCCTGCCGCTTTTAAAGTAAACGGTAACTTTCTTTTCTGTTCCGTAGCGCAGCACCGTGAGTACCGCCGTACAGGGATTCACATCAGCCGGCAGCAAGTTTTCCCCGATTAAAGCATTGAGGAAGGTGCTTTTGCCCCGCTTCATGTCCCCTAAAACGAGAAGCCGGAACACCCCATGCCGCAAATTTTTACTCGCAAGAGTGATGTCTTCTATCTCGCTTTCTAAACCCAGTTTTCCCGATGCCCTCTCTCCCTCTATTTCAGCCCGACTCAGAGTTTCCGCAATCTCACTCAAATGATTGGCAATCCCCTGCCGCGTTCGGGCCACTCGCTCCAAATCGTTCAGGAAGCTGTCGGTTTCAACTTTCGCTTTCATGTTTGTTATTTGACAATCTATTCTCTTTGGACAGCAATGAATCTGCCGGTTAGTAACCACTTCGTGCCGGTGCCGGCAGCGTGGGGTGTGGAATCCAAAACTGCCAATTTTTCACAGGTAAAGTGCCTTTGGCTTTTGCTCTTATCCGCCTTAAGAATTATTTAGTTTTTTTTCAGTTTCATCTCCCGCACGCAAATTCTCTGAATTGCCGAGAGTCTAGCGAGATTTTTTCTCGGACTCAAAGAAAAGTTTGTAGGCCAGGAACCCCAGCCCGCCCACTATAATTGCAGCCGTTATCCCTTGAGCGAGCTGAAAAGCCACAACGCCAGCAATAACAAGGGCCATAAACTTCCCCACTTGCGCCAGTCTCTTGTACCACACGGCTAGGGAACCCTCAGGCGGCTGGTGCTTCTTGGTTTGGTACAGAGGCGGCTCCTGTTGAGCGATTTCCGCCTCTAGTTCCCGGAGTCGAATCGCACGCTCTCGCTCCTGTAGCTCTCGTTCCCGTCGCTGAACATCGTTGTCTGGATCTTTTTTAGCATTCATCTGCGTTCCCCTTTCTAAGGCTACAACGGTCTGAAGCAAAGTTTTGCCAGAAATATGCAAACAGCTACTCTACTATTTAAACATCTTCTTCCCGCATCTACTAGGTATTTTTCTAAAAAAAATCTGAATAAATATGAACTCCAGAGTTTATATAAATCTGCTCTGGCATCCCTCTCTGCCGGACAGTATTTAACACCCAGGCAATTTTTATATGGCTAGATTTTAAATACCCTCTCACAGGGCAAGGGTTTCAAGCCGTACCTCATTCTCATCTAGCAGCCCTTAATGATATAATGAAGGCGCAGAGAATCAGGCTTTTACATGAGGGTGTTCCGATTAAGTCCGACCGTCAAAAAATAGCAGTACAGGGCCAATCGGTGATAGCAGACGCCAGACCCTCGCGGGCCAATCGCGCTGGCAGCACCGGCAGCCCTTCCCAAACCATCACCGGCATCGAAAGCCGGCGTGCGGGATAAAAATTTTTCTGCCAAAGCCCCCAACGCCCCCACTTTCCCCATACCGCAGCAGCTTGACAGCCCCTGCCAAAAGGCACCCCCTAATGGCCAAAACCCCCTCCCTGAAAGCCGGCCAGCTGCGGCGCTGGCCTTGTCGCGCTCGTTTCAAAGCCCAAACGAGGCTATCGCCTTTCCAGTGTGCTAAACTGTAGTTTGTGAATTGGATTCGGTTGTAGGATGTTTTCTTCGCTACAGAACTGCGAGAGACTCTACTCTTCTGTACCGGCAGGTATATCTCCGAACCTGAATCTCTACACTGTCTAACGTTGGAGCTATTCCATGTCGATCTATGTAGGGAACCTCTCCCACGATGCAACGCAAGAGGACCTCACCACTGTTTTTGCCGAATACGGAACCGTTAAGCGGGTTAATCTGCCAACAGACCGCGAAACCGGTCAGCCGCGCGGCTTTGGTTTCGTGGAAATGGCAACAGAGGCTGAAGAAACCGCAGCCATTGAAGCCCTCGATGGCGCGGAGTGGATGGGCCGCGACCTCAAGGTAAACAAGGCCAAGCCCCGCGAAGACCGGCCCGCAGGCGGTCGCGGTGGCGGGAACAGGGGAGGCGGCGGTTACGGCGGCGGTAGCTCCTCTCGCGGACGCTATTAAAATAGCTTTGGGCCGTCAGCACTCAGAAGCTCGGCAATTCTGCCTTGTGTAAAAATTCTTTTTTTCTTCAGGATTCTGGATTCTGGCTTCTTGCTCTGACACCTGACACCTGACCCCTGACCCCTAACACCTGACACCTACAACTGAGACAAGCAACCCAATAACCTCTAGTAATCAAGGAGCAAGAATGACCCAAGTGGTTCTAGGCGAAAACGAAGGAATTGAATCGGCTCTACGTCGCTTCAAACGTCAAGTGT
>CAZJNL010000883.1:0-2945 GCA_964546515.1 uncultured Oscillatoria sp. | reverse complement strand
AGCGCGAGGTGCCTCCAAAAGTTGCAACTTTGGTTAAGTAGCAACTTGAGTTAAGGTAGAAGAGTTGAGTCTGGAGATATACTTGTGGATGCCATAAGGTCGCGAGCCTGGGAACTAAAGCAAGATTTAATTGAATTTGTGCTGGAGGCGGAGGGAGAGTTGGCGATAGCCTTGGAGGCGTATGTTGCCCAGCACACCAGCAAAGACCGCTATGACCTGACCCTGAGGGATATCGTGATTGATAGCTTTCTGACTGAAGGGAAAGTCGGGGAGAAGACGCCTCTGGAGCTGTATATAGAAAACCGACCTTCTTTGTCAGATAGCGATCGCAATTTACTGCTCAGCTGGCAGCGCAGCTTCACCGGCTTATTTGCCGTCACCCAAATTCTGCCGGATGGCTTTGAGCTGATGAACTGGCTAACCGCCAAGCACTACACTGTCAAGCCCGCACGCTTCAGCGAGGAGGAGATAGGGAAGTTTAAGGTGGGGGATATTTTACTGACGCGCATTGTGCCGGTCAGCGATACTTACTGGATGTTTTCTGGAGCTTATTCGCCTCTGGGGAATTTGGGCAAACCGAAACTGGCTGTGGCGATTGGTAATTTTAAGACTCAGTACAAGAACCACCTTTACAGCGACGCCCCAGACTTGCTAGAAGAAGCGTGGAAGTCGGTGGAGCAATATCACCGGGAATTTCTTGACTTTTTCGGCAGCGATGAAGTGACAATGCCCGGATACCAGCTCAACAAGAAAATTGCTGAGTTTGAGCAAGCTGTAATGCAGAAGCGTTTGGCAGCTGCCGGTATTGATCAGTCTCAATCCCTGGCGGATATGGCTGAAGCGGCTGGGGTTGAGCCAGCAGAAATTAAAGAAGCGGCAATTAATGCCGGTGCGGACTCAAAAGCGGTGCAGCGGCTGTTTGACAGCCAGGAAAACAGCAAAATGGTGATGCCGAAGGTTGAGCTGCCTGCTTCCCTGAAGAAAGCTGAACAGGTGACGGCGCTCGCCCATCCCCGCTGGGGGCAGGTGTTTCTGCCGACTTACAGCCGGTTCAAGACTTTACTGGAAGCGGAAGAATGGCAGAACGCCGCTCAGCAAAAACTGGTTCGATCCTATCTGGAAGACCGCGAAATTAATGCCTTCGTCTGGCACCGGCTCGCTCAGCAGTACCCAACCCAGTTAGAAAAGGTGTTGCGAGAGGTGTTAGGGCGTCCTGATTTCAGTCTGGAGCGGGATTTAGAGGCTCTGCTGAAGGAATTTAATAAACCTGACGAGCCAGAACTCCCGGAAATCGCCAGCGTGCCGGTGCACTTGCACGAGCTGTTTATAGAAGCTGTCGCAGAGGTGAATAAATCCCAGTCTAAGCCTAAGGGTAACAAAAAGCCAGTCAAGGGTTTTAAACGCTCTTGAGATAGCTCGCTTTGGGGATGCTGAACCCCACCCCCCCCCACCCCGTAGGACAGGCGGGACGCCTGTCCCAACTTAAATTTATTTGGGCTCGCCTGCTTTCAGCCTTCGCTCTTAACATTATCTTTCTCTTTGCCGGTTGACTGTTCCCAATCTTTCATGTTTTAATAAAAATACAGAGGGCGGGAGGAGTAAGGGAACTGCGCTGGCCCATTGATAAAATCGGCGAAAGCGAATGCAGCTGTGGGGTGAGATTTTACCTAGCTTGATGTGCACCCGATGATAAATCGTTCCCCTCTCCTGCGCCCATCCTGCAGTTATTTAGCTTGCATTGGAGGGAGCATCACCGTGAAAAAACTTGTGACCGTCCTGCTTTCCTTTGGTTGGATTCTGCTAGCCGGCACCTCAGCCCTCGCCCAAGCACAGAGACTCCGCGAATTTAGTCAAGGCAATTCCAACCTTGCCTCCGACTTGAGAGTTGACCGAGTGCAGCAGCCCAGGCCACTTCAGGTGGCTGGACAGCCAGAGCCTTTCAAGGTTGTTATTGAGGGAGCTAATACAAATCTGGAGCGCAGGGGATTGAGAACGCCTTCCTACCAAGCGTCACGAACTGGCGATCCCAAGCTGATAAAGCCGGCCTGCTCGGACCCGTGCGTTCCCAGCTTTAGCCCTCAAAATCCGGTCTATGAGCCTAACAATTCTGCAGACGGAGTTGGGGTGGTATGGCCAGTAAGGTTTTGAGAGCGGCAGGGTGCGCTATTAACGCACCCTGCGAGTGAAAAAGCATTCCCCACAAAGCAGCCTCGGTAACACCAATTTAATTTAATCCCGTGCGCTTTCTTGTAGTGCCGGTTCCCTCGTTCCCAGGCGGAGCCTGGGAACGCCATCTGGAGGCAGAGCCTCCTTTATCTGAGAGAGGGTACACCGGCTCGACGCCTGTCGCACTTCCAGGCGTGGGGGTGCACAGGCTCGACGCCTGTCGCACTTCCAGGGAAGGGTTGCCGGTTTTTTTTGAGGAGGGGCGATCGTTTTTGCGGCGGAAGTGGGAAATATAGTTATATCGGTTCTCAGTTTGATGTACTATGGCCCAGAAACCCGATTTCGTAGGGGCGGGTTCCTGTGCCCGCCCCTACCGAGTTTCTCCGTAGCACACTAATCTGAGAAACGCTATAGAGAGGAGTGCCGGTTGAATTTTATGAGCAATTTCCCAGATTTTTCCAGTCAGGGCTATCAAGTGGTGCGCGAACTGGGTCACAATAGTCTCGGTGGGCGCGTCACATACCAGGCAACCCACTGTCAAAGGGGAGTGCCGGTGGTGATTAAGCAGTTCCAGTTTGCCCAGTTGGGGGCTAGCTGGGCGGAATACGAGGCTTTTGAGCAAGAAATTAAGGTGCTGCGCAGTCTCAATCATCCGGGCATCCCGCACTATCTCGATTGTTTCCAGACGCCGGATGGCTTCTGCATGGTGCAGGAGTATAAAGACGCGGAATGTTTGGCAACGCGCCGCAGCTTTTCTCCTCAGGAAATTAAGCAATTAG
>CAZJNL010000882.1:0-2952 GCA_964546515.1 uncultured Oscillatoria sp. | reverse complement strand
GTAATGGGATTGCCTGTGAGACCGTGAATCCAGGATGCGCCCAAATCTGCGGGTAAACCGAGGGTTCTGTCGGTGTGGATTCTGCCGCCGGTGCGATTTCGAGCTTCTAAGACAGTTACTTTGAAGCCCTGAGATTGAAGTTCGCGGGCGGCGGCTAAACCGGCAATGCCGGCACCGATAACAAGGATACTTGCTTTGCTGGTTTTTGCCACGCCTTTAGTGCAAGCCCAGGAAAGTGTTGATGCGGCGGCGAAGAGGCTGAGATGGAGGAATTGCCGCCGGTTGGGTTGGCGGTAGGGGAGCCGGTGCGCAGGGAATTGAAAGTGGATATTCATGTGCGTAGCGATTGGTAATCAGCCAGTTTTTGAGACAGTAGTTGCCTGTAGGGGCGGGTTCACCCAAAATGTTTGCTGGTAGGGAAAGATATCTGTAAACCCGCCCCTACTTGGCGCTGAATCGCATTTACTAAGAAGCTGGTGATGCAACTTCCATATCGGCGTATTTAGCACTTATAAATGATTTGTGAAACCCTCTCCCTTTTCTTTCCTTGGCGATCTACCCTGCGGGAAGCAGCTGGCGCGTCCTGTGGCGTCTTGGCGGTTTATAAAAAAAATCACACCTCAATTATAACCGCTATATTTCAGTCCGATTTGCCAGGGGAGCATCTCACTATTGTAAATAGATCCGCTTGAGTATTGGGAAGTGAGTTGTGGGGTGCGTGCGCGGGGCGCACACACCCTACTTATCTCGATTAACCTTGAGTCACCGGCTCTTTAGCCAGAAACTTCTCCAGTTCTGCCAGCGCATCGGCATCAACCTTAGTCTGCATCGGGCAGAATTTCGGCCCGCACATCGAGCAGAATTCAGCGGTTTTGTAAATATCCGCCGGCAGCGTTTCGTCGTGATATTCCCGGGCGCGATCTGGGTCGAGGGCGAGCTCGAATTGCCGGTTCCAGTCGAAATTGTAACGGGCGCGGGAGAGTTCGTCATCGCGCTGGCGAGCCCCAGGCCGGTGCCGGGCAATGTCCGCCGCGTGCGCCGCAATCTTGTAGGCAATCAACCCATTCCGCACGTCTTCGGCATTGGGCAGCCCCAGGTGTTCCTTGGGCGTCACATAGCAAAGCATCGCCGTGCCGTACCAGCCGGCCATTGCCGCCCCGATGGCGGACGTGATATGGTCATAACCGGGCGCAATGTCCGTCACGAGAGGCCCGAGGACGTAGAAAGGCGCTTCCGAACATTCCTCCATCTGCTTCTTGACATTGAACTCGATTTGATCCATCGGGACGTGACCTGGCCCTTCCACCATCACCTGCACGTCATGCTCCCACGCCTTGCGAGTCAGTTGCCCCAAAGTCTTGAGTTCGGCGAGTTGGGCTTCGTCCGAGGCGTCGTGGGTGCAGCCCGGGCGCAGGGAATCCCCTAAGCTGAAGGAGACATCATATTTTTTAAAGATTTCAATGATGTCGCGGAAGTGGGTGTGGAGGGGATTTTGCTTGTGGTGGTGCAGCATCCACTTGGCGAGAATGCCGCCGCCGCGAGAGACGATGCCGGTGAGGCGGGTTTTCACCAAGGGCAGGTGTTCAATCAGGATGCCGGCGTGGATTGTCATGTAATCCACGCCCTGCTGGGCGTGCTTCTCGATGACGTGGAGGAAGTCATCCGGCGTCAGGTTTTCCATTCTGCCGTAAACGCTTTCTAGGGCTTGGTACACCGGCACCGTGCCGATGGGAACCGGCGAAGCGTTGATAATCGCGGTGCGGATTTCATCGAGGTTGCCGCCGCCGGTGGACAAGTCCATCACGGTATCGGCACCGTATTTCACCGACAGCTTCAGCTTCTCGACTTCTTCGTCAATATTCGAGGAGTTGGGAGACGCGCCGATATTGGCGTTCACCTTGCACTTCGAGGCGATGCCGATGCACATCGGTTCCAGGTTGGTGTGGTTGATGTTGGCGGGTATAATCATCCGCCCCCGCGCCACTTCTTCCCGAATCAGATCCGCGGGTAGATTTTCCCGCTTCGCCACAAAGTCCATTTCCTCGGTAATGACTCCCTGACGGGCGTAGTGCATTTGAGAGACATTACTCTGCCCGCGCCGCTTGGCCACCCATTCTGCTCGCATGTTTGGTTTCCTCGATAAACAGCTTCCCTCCGCCGGTATTACCCGGTGTCAGGTTCTAAGGGTGTGATCTCAGCCCTGCTGTTCGGGCACCCCTAGCTATGTTTGAGGATTGTATCACCTGCGGCGGTATCTGTGAGCAGAGCCGTTGCGTATAACGTCTCTGCGCAGCAAATCTTTACAGTGAGGGGTGCGGCGGCTAGAGTTCCGCCGGCTTTCCTGCCCGGGCTGTCCCTGGTTATAATTACTCAAACGCCGGTCTGCAGCTTGCAGCCGGCAAGCTTTGTCAAAAAATTGATTTTCCCAAGTCTCTAACTTTTAGCCTTTTCAACTCGCACCGCCAAAGAGAATCCTTTCTGCTTTCATAACAGTCCCACTTGTTGCTAGTTTCGCGGGAAATGATCGGGTTCGATAACGGGCTGTAACTTGCTTGTTAACTGCCATCTGAAAGGGTTGCCGGCAGGGGTGCGCAGGGGTGCAGCACCACCGGCATCTAAACAGTGGCAATCAGTTAGATTGCAGCCGCTTGGAAACCCAGCTAATTATCCCGCTCAGAATTGCGCCCGCCATGAGAATGCCAATCGCCGGCGTAAACACTGGCTCCCAAAGCTTGTACCACAAATTGAGTCCGAGACTCACGTTTGCCGCCCGACCGGCAACCGCAACCGCAAGCCACGCGAAACTAAATAGCACCAGGAATACATCCGCCATTAAAAACAGATTTAGCCAGTCGATCAGTTTATCTTTCATCGTTTTCAGAGGTTATATCAAGTCCGGTGGCATCCTTATTGCCCAACTCTTGTAGAGACGCGATAAATCGCGTCTCTACA
>CAZJNL010000881.1:0-2955 GCA_964546515.1 uncultured Oscillatoria sp. | reverse complement strand
GAATAGCACTGAATTTCGATGCAGTTGAGGGATTTTTTCACCAGAGAGCTGAAGAAGCCGGAAAACAAGCCGGCATACAGGAAACAGACGGGTTTGCCCACATCCCCCAGGGTGCGAGCCACCGCTGAGTCAAACAGGTTGATGAAGATAAACCCCTGCTTGCGGTCGCTCATGTCCACTTCCCAACGGCCCCATCCCTGAGCCGTAAATGGCCACCACCAGGTTTCCAGCAAGAACATTAAATTGGAATTGTAGATATCCCGGTCGAATTCTTTCTCAAACCACTCGCGGAAAACTACCGCATCCTTGTTCCCCCACTGGCAGCCGATGCTGTACATAATGACGCTGGAAGCGTTGCCCACTTCTTCTTCTAAGCCTTCTTGCAGGCCGATAATGAAGTCTTCACTCGTAAAAATATTGCGGCTGTCGTTCCAGTCCAGGATGGTGCCGGTTTGTGGCCGCATCTGGAAAAAGTCCTGAAACCTGTAGTGGTTGTGCTTTTTGGGGTGCTTCTGTTTCTGAGAGTGTTTTTGGTCAGATGTCTGCGTTGCAGATGGCGCAGGCGTGATAGCGGACTCCCTGTTAGTGGAGATGGCCATGTACTGGCTCCTTTCTGGAGTAATTTGATGGGATGACTTGTTGACAGAGCTTGTTAGTTAATTGTAGTGCCCAACCCCCCGATAGATGAAAGGGAAAAACCCCCGAACCCGGGTAAGAGGGAGAGAGGAGCAAACGGTGCCCGCTCGCTCGTGCCCGGGATCTAGATACTGCGACAAACTTTCGCCCGCCTGCGCGGGCTTTCCCTCGTGACCAGGCGGAGCCTGGTCACGAGGGATGTAGCAGGTGTGAACTAGCGTGCGCAGGCGGGCGTGTGCCTGGTTTTCAGCCGGTGGGAGCCGCGCCCCATCCCGAAAGCACAGAGAAATGTGCTATCGTTTTGGACACGGTATGTACCAGGGATTTCAGGCAGCTGTGGTGAAAAAGCAAGCTTGCATCGCAATAGGCATTAACCACTATCAGTTCTTCCAGCCCTTGAGCTACGCCCAACAGGACGCCGAGGCACTCTTAGATTTCCTGGTGGGTGAAGCGCACTTGCCCGCAGACCGGTGCGTGCTGCTCACCGACACCTCGCCACCGGCACTCGGACACTCAACCAGTCCCACTCGCGAAAACATTCAGGCATGGCTCAACCGGCTCTGTCTCGAGCTTGTGCAGCCCGGAGACACACTCTGGTGCTTTTTTAGCGGCTACGGAGTCAGCTGGAATGGCCAAGACTACTTGATGCCGGCATTCGGCAACCCAGCCGACATCCCAACCACCGGCATACCCGTGCGAGAACTCTTCGCCACTCTCAAAGCAGCGCCGGCGGAAACGGTATTGCTGTTGCTCGATATGAACCGCGCCAGCAGCACCCGCTCGGGTGACGCCACCGGCACCGAAACCGCACTACTGGCCAAACAGCAGGACATTCCCACCATCCTCTCCAGCCGTCCGGGCCAATTTTCCCGCGAAACCGCCGCCACAGGTCACGGTTTGTTTGCGTCGGCTCTCCTGGAAGCGCTGCGCTACAGCGGCTGCACTACCCTGGAAAGTCTGGAGCGCTATCTCAACCACCGCTTGCCAGAATTGAGCGAACACCACGGGCTGCCGGTGCAAGAACCTCTAACTGTGGTCAGCAATGCCGAAAAAATCCACCTGCCTATCTTCTCACAGAACGGCAACGGCGCGGCGATTTGGAGGTACGCCAGCCGGTCCGAGCCGGTGGACAGGCTCGACGCCTGTCCTACAAGACATAATGGCGCAGTCACCCTTAACCCGCACTATCCCCCCCCATCCGCTCAAGACCCCAAAAAGACGGCAGATATTATATCACAATTCAGAGAAAATGTCATAAGGACGAGCGAAATAATCGACAAACCGGCACCGGCGACCGCTGACGAGATATTTAAAATCCCCAAGCGTTCCCAGGATCCGCCGGGGAACGAGGAGAACAAGGGGAACGAGGAGAATCGGGGCTCCCACAAGTCCTCTTATGCCAGTGGGCCGCTGCTGTGGGGCGGAGCGGTGGCGCTGGCGTTTCTGCTGGGGATTGCTGTGGGCAAGACATCCTTTGTCAGCCAGGAGCCACGCTCGGCGAGCCCACCGGCAGCGCCAAAGGACTCAGCACCGGCAGCTTCCCAGCCGGCGGAACAGACGCCCCGTAGGACATCTGTCTCAGATGTCCCCGGCGAGCCACCGGCAAGCCAGCTCGTGACAGCAGCGCCACAGACTGCACCTGCCGGGCTGCCGGCCAGTCATATCACTCTCGACAAGGCAACGCTGGCGATTCAAACGGCGCAAGCTTCCCAGTTCAGTTACGCCATCGCCATCGCCCGCAAAGTTCCGCCGGAAGACCCCCTCTACGCCCGAGCGCAGGAGAATATCGACCGCTGGGGTCAGGTGATTTTGGATATCGCCCGGGCCCGAGCGAAACAGGGAAAATTCGTCATGGCAATAGCCGCTGCCCAGCTCGTTCCCCAAGAGCGTCCGGCGCTGGATGCCGAGGCGAAACAGCTGATCGAGCAGTGGCAGGGGCAATCCCAGCTGCACCAAGCCAATCAGAACCTGTTGAGAACCGCTGCCCGATTCATCCGCAGGGGACAGGCGTCTTCTTACCGCCGGGCTATTAATAGTGTCCGTTCCATCTCCGCCGGTCAGCCGAAATATGCTGAGGCGCAGCAGCTGATTGCCCAGTGGAGCCAAGCGATATTTAATATTGCCCAGTATCGCGCTAGGCGCGGCTGGTTCAGCTCCGCTATCGCCGCTGCCAGTCTGGTGCCCTCGGATGCGCCGGCATACGCTGACGCCCAAAGGTCGCTGGCGCAGTGGAAGCGGCAGCTGGCAAGCAGGTAAGTAGTAAGCAGGGTGGGTATGGGGCATGGGGCATAGGGATGCAAGGATTGGGGATGCAAGGAT
>CAZJNL010000880.1:0-2957 GCA_964546515.1 uncultured Oscillatoria sp. | reverse complement strand
AAAAATACACACCGTGTCTTTGTATTTTTTGGGGGGGTGGGGGGCGCCCCCCCCACCCCACCCTACTAAACGAAACCCCGCCCTTGTAGTAATCTATGCTCAAAGATATTGTCGCCGTTCAACCTCTGGAAGCTTATCATATCCACCTGCGCTTTGAAGATGGAATTGAGGGGGGAGTGGATGTGAGCCGGCTTATCAAATTTTCAGGTATCTTCGCCCCGCTAAAGGAACTGTCTTATTTTACTCAGGTGCGGGTGAGCTCTGAAGCCGGCACTATAGTTTGGCCCAATGGAGCGGATTTAGACCCAGATGTGCTCTATGCGGCGATTGCCGGTGAGGCTATCCCCAATTATGAACAGATAAGTAGGGTGCGTTAGCCCGAGAGTGCGGCACCCCACAACAAGCAGATAATTGCCCACCCCACCTTGACAAAAGCCATGAGTTGGGCCAAAAAAAGGCAGTCACCGGCAGGGCCGAAATTGGCCATCCCCTAGAATTTCATAAAGCCGGCACTTCCCACGAGTTCTCCCAGACTGGTTAAGCTGCGCTCACCTTGGCGGCTGAATCCAGATGTTTGTTACAAAATATGTAACGCCCCCTCCCAACCTTGCCGCTAGCAGTAATATGGTAAATAAGTCCCATCGGGCTGGCAAACACATTGCCCCCTGATGGCGGGCCAGATCGATTCTATTGCGACTGGAGTCATCTAGAATGAAGAAACACTTTTTATTCATGATTGGGCTGGCAGTTTTGGTCGGTGCGGCAGGGGTTTATAAAGCGTCGCTCCCCCAACCGGCAACCGCTCAAACCGCAGCATCGGGCGAGCTTTTCTACATGTATAACGGGCAGCGGATTCCCTTGAGTGTGCGCCCGGATGTCATCGTTGCCAAAAGCAAGCCAGAGGTTCAAACGCGGGGGGGCAATCCATTCTATCAGATAGTCCAGGATCGCTTGCAAGGAAGTCAAACTCGTGGGAATGGCGGTGGCAATCCTGTCGGGATGGAAATAACGCCTCTCGGAGAGGACTATGCTGTGGTGAGCCTGACTCGGGAAACTCAAGCGCGTCGCGCCGAAATCCAGCAGAAAATTGCGAATTTACCGGAAGTGGAGAGGATACTGCCGGTGCTGACTCGCAGCGATCGCAAAGAAATCGTTGTGCTGCCTAACGAAATTGTGATGAGCTTTGAGCCAAACCTCTCCGAAAGCAAGATCCAGGAAATCCTCAATCGCCAGGACTTAGAGATTGTCCGCAAGCTCCGCTTCAGCCAAAATCGCTACTTAGTGCGCTCCAAATCAGCATCAGACACCGCTATCCTGGATGTAGCCAACCGGCTCTATCAGGTTGCCGGTGTAAAATCTGCAATGCCTAATTTCATCCAGTCTATCTCCGATAACGTGCCGGCACCTGCAAAGAGCAATAAAACTCGCTCAGAAACTCCTAACCAATTGAGCGGCGCTCCCAGGAATCAGCCGGGTGGGGGGCAAACCTCCTTTCATAGCGCTTTGCTGCCGCTGCTGTGGCATCTGGACAGCACCCACTTGACTCAGTGTTTGAATCAGAAACAGCTGACTTGGGAGTGCCTGCAGCAACCCATTTCTGACAGCCGAGTTTTGCCTTCCCGTACAGACATTCGCGCTGTGGAGGCTTGGCAGCAGGGCAAAAACGGCGGCAAAGGCGTCGTGGTGGCAGTAATTGACAGTCTGATTCAGTGGCAGCACCCTGACTTAAAGAATAATCTCTTTACCGTGGGAAATCCTCCCGACAAATTGCCCGGTGAGATATCCGGCTGGGATTGGGCCCAGAATGACGCCGACACGAACATCAGCAAGGAGGAAATTAACGATCTAAATCCGATCTTTAAGGACACTTTTAACCTGCCAGACGCCGAGTTAATTTGGAAATACCCCAACATTGCAGACGGAGTTATACAATCTCCCCTCTGTCAGCAACAGCCCTCCATTTGCTCAGAGAAAAAGGTTGCGGATCTGATGCGGCGGTGGCTTCGCGCAAAAATAACAGCGGAGTTTCACGGCACTTGGAGTGCGGGAGTGATTGCGGCACGCTCGCCGAATGGCCAAGGTTTGCTTGGCGTCGCTCCCAATGTCCGGATTTTGCCGGTGCGCGTTTTTGGCTTGGGGGGCAAGATTACTTCAGCCAGTCTCGTAGAGGCGATCGGGTACGCAGCGGCGAGAGGTGCGGATATCATCAATATGAGCTTGGGCAGTCCTTTACCAGATTCGGCTATGGCGCTTCAGATATTGGACGTTCAGGCTGCCAATCCCAACTTAGTAATTGTTGCTTCCGCCGGCAATGACAGCTTGCCGTCTTTACTGTTTCCTGCTGCCTTTCCTGGAGTCGTCTCAGTGGGAGCCACTAACCTGCAAGGAAACCGCGCACCGTACAGTAACTTTTCACCTGATTTGGATGTCGTAGCACCGGGCGGCGACTTAGAAATGCTCGCACTTTTAGGCGGGATTTTGACCACAGGTGGCACCTTTTCGAGTGAATTCTGGCAAGGCATCGAAGTGCCGACTTCTCGTTGGGGAGACGAGCTAGATCCGACCGGCGGATATTATTGGGTGCAAGGAACCTCTTTCTCCGCACCGGCTGTCTCAGGGGTATTTGCCCTGATGAAAGGAGAAGACTCCGCTCGCCGGCTGAATCGGGAGCAACTCGTAACCATCCTCAAGAAAACATCCAGTTACAGCGGATTGAAAGTGTCGCAAGAGGAAGCCGATTTTTACCAGTCTCGGCTCCGGGAAGGCTCGGTGCCAGCCTCAGTGCCAGTTGAGCGGTTTTTCTTTGGCAACGGGCTCGTGAATGCAGAAGCAGCTGTCGCAGAGACAAAACAGCTGTCTGGCAATTAACCTGTCGCGCCCTTTTTTCACTTTCGTTGAGTACAGTTAGATCCCCCCCTAGCCCCCCCTTAAAAAGGGCTACCGTTTATACACATCTT
>CAZJNL010000879.1:0-2958 GCA_964546515.1 uncultured Oscillatoria sp. | reverse complement strand
GGTTGAAACTCACAGGAAATGGCTGCTGCACCCCCCTCAAAGAAAACCTGTTCCCCAGGACTTTGGACTGGATGACGAGAATTATAAGCCCTTAACCAAGGCAGAGATGAACGCCTTTCTAGAATTCCTTTACATGCTAGTCCGGGACTGCATCGAGTTTTTGGATCCGGCGCAACAGCTGAGAGATTTGCTTCTGGAAAAGATTGACTATAAGGCAATCCTGAAGCAGCACCCCCTGGCAGAAGAGGTCTTGCCAAAGGTTAAAGAATATACGAGATCCACGAATGACTTTATCCATCTGCTGCAAGTCTCGCAAGGTTACAGGCAGGCGCTCAATGAATGGGATGCTTACTGCAAATGGAAGCTGGGAAGAAACCCAGAGAGGAAGGCTTTGGAGAAGAAATGCGGATATGACGCCAAGCACATGTCGCATTGCATTCGGCTGCTGCGTATGGGGATAGAGATCCTCAGAGATGGGGTGCTGAATGTCAGCAGGAAGAAAGCCGGTGATGCCGGCTTTCTGCTAGCCATCAGAAACGGGGATGTTGCTTATCAGGAAGTAAAAGAGATGGCGGATTCTCTTTTTGAGGGAATCAAAAGTGTGGCTTCCAATCTGCCAGATCAGGTGGATAGAGAATTTCTCAATTCTGTTTGTGTGGAGTTGGTGGAAATGGAAGGTTGGCAGCGGGGAGCGATGTCTGGGTGTTAGCCGGCACCGTAAACAGTTTTATCTCGTTGCCAGAAATAAGCTGGTTTTCAAACTTTAAGAACCTGCCGGTCCCCAGAGGCGGAGAGTGGGAACTTGAGGCTGTTGTTGTAGAACACCGAATCGCGTCTTGAGCAAGGGGAGAACTTTTCTTGCTGGCAATGTGCGGTCAGGTTTTGTGGGCCATTGCTAAATACAGCACGGTATATCCTCGCGCCACGAGAATTCGCGCCTCCCGCACGGCTATCAGAGCGGCCAGAGTGCCGATTTATGGCTCATTTCGGCCCTTGCCAGACCGCTACCTGAAGGTATAATCACACACCGCACCCCGTTTTCGTTCGCTACAGCCTGAATTATGAAGGCTCTGATTAAGCGGATATGAATGGGGCGGTTGTCCAGTTGATGTCAAGTTGGTTAAAGGTTGGACTTGAGTCAGTAATGGAGCAAAGCCGTATGGCCAGTGTTGGGGCTTGGCCTACCAAGACGAGGCTCGGTAGCAGGTCTGAGAGGACGACCAGCCACACTGGGACTGAGACACGGCCCTGACTGTTACGGGAGGCAGCAGTGGGAAATTTTCCACAATGCGCGAAAGCCTGACATAGCCATACTGCGTGAGGAACGAAGGCTCTTGGGCTGTAAACCGTCCTTAATGATGTTACAAATTGTAAACATACATTGACATTCTCGTGTTCAATATTTGATAATTTATTTGAGTTTGAAGAAATACATTTTAGCCCTAAAACTAAAGGTTATTTAGTTCTGCAGGTTAAGAATTATATGTCAATCATTACCAATCATGTAAACATTACTCAAGTTAATTATAACCTAAGTCTTGTGATGCAAAAAATCAGATTAACCACTCTCGGAATTGAATTAGCCAAGCCCGATGAATTTCCAGATGGATGTCCTATCCTTAAAGCTTGGCGTGGCAAATATTCCCCTGATTTTAATCAAGCGGTGCGAGCAGCATTTGAAATAGTTGAAGATGAAAATGCTCAGGGTTTTCTCTTGCCATCCAATGTCTCTTTTTATTCGCCGCAGCGATTGCAGAAGATTGGGGAGATGGTATCCAGCCTTGGTCTACCCTCGCTGGCTTTTGATATTAGCCATGAGCGTCGTAAACCGGCGTGGCTTGACTATATTATTCGGTTCTCTTGGTATCGCTCGCTACAGGAGCAAGGGGTAGTCATCAGCCCCGCATTTCTTGGTTCAGATGGTTTTGATTTAATTGCAGAATTTGGCTTGCACGATTGGCAGCCAATGCCAAAAGAATCTCTACCTAGTGTGAGTTTCTGCGGTCGTGAGGGAGGAAAGCTAGGATTAGCCATTTGGCGAATTTTGCCAAGAAGTTTAACCCGCTGGATGGCGACTAACTTCTTTTGTGCTACAACTCGCGGCATTCGGATGACTTGTTGTTATCCTCTGCGAGTAGATGCAATGCAAATCCTGGCAAAGGATTCTCGGATAAAAACAGATTTTTTAGGGCGGGGGCAAATGGGCATTAGTCCACTGAAAGTTAAGGGAGATTTGCGGCGTCGCCAATTTGTGGAAAATCTGATGGGGAATGCTTATGCTTTGTGCGTTCGCGGTACGGATAATTATAGTTGGCGCTTTTATGAAGCTTTGTCCTTGGGGAAGATTCCGGTGCTTATAGATACGGATTGTATCCTACCTTTAGAGAACGAAATTCCTTGGGATGATTTAATTGTTCGTGCTCCTGCCACAAGATTGCATGAGTTACCTGATATCCTTGTGGAGTGGCATTCTCTAAGATCGGCCTCAGAGTTTATTCAGGTGCAGCAGCAGCTAAGAGCAATTTTTGAGTGCTTAACACCGGCCCAATTCTATCCTAAGGTATTTCAGGATATCTTCTCGGATTAGAGCGCTCGCTTGGCCAGTTTGGCAAGGCAATATACCTCTTGTATGAATGCTGATTGAGGTTGTCGTGAAAAGATTTTGGCTTGGCAAAATCTTTTCACGCAAGAGGTTTAATCTTAAGCTAGCTACCGAGAATCATCCCCGGGAGCAAAATAAACCCAAGGGTTCCCAAAAACTAACTTCCGAAGCATAGCCAACCGAGTTCAGCGAGTAAGCCAGTTGCAGGACTGAAAAATACTCCCCCGGACAGAGCAGCATACTGCCCCAAAAAGATGGTTCTACTTCCAGGGTATAAATATGGGGGATAAGCTTCATTGTCAAGAGGGAAACAGCCCTGACTATCCAGCAGATTGCAAGCTGGTTCAGGGTTTGAG
>CAZJNL010000878.1:0-2966 GCA_964546515.1 uncultured Oscillatoria sp. | reverse complement strand
CTACCGGCAGCGGGACACCCTGTATGGGGGCGCAGGGCATGGGGCGCAGGGCATGGGGCGCAGGGCACTGGGCACCGGAAATGCCTTATAGAGCAAGCCTCCCTCGTTCCCAGGCTCCGCCTGGGAAAGCGCCTCTGTCGGCTCTGCCGACTTTATACAATAAGCAGATTAAAAGCGTAACAGCTTAGAGCCAGTCGTGGAAAAAATAATAAGTTTTGCTTATCGCCAGAAGTCCGGGAGAGGTGTAGGGTTGACTGAGTGCTGACGATCGGGGGATGCCACAAGATAGCCGCGCTCTCGGCATTCTTGATTAGCTATCATGCAGGGGTGTCCTCAAGAGAGCCGGCAATCGCACGCAGCGCGAACCCTTGTCAGTCAAATTAAACGTACAGGTCGCGATTTGGCGCTCCCTTGCCTGTCAGCTTTCAGGGATTGCAGAAAAGCAGTTTCGGATTTCCAGAAAAAAATTGAATCTAAAATCAGAAATCTCCAATCTAAAATCCCACGAGCCCTACCCGGGTAAATTGACCCTTTGGTAAATTGGCTTTCCTCACCGGCTACCCTGTTCCCTTGCAACTATGTTTGACTCCATACTTGATAAAACTAAATCCGCACTTGAGAAAACTAAATCTGCGGTAGATAAAATTGAATCTCCTCAGCTGCGGAACGCAGCAGCTGCCGCCTTGCTGATTGGCGGCGTCGCTATTGTGTGGGCGCTGATTCCAAAGAACCCGGTAGAGAATTACCCCGTCGGTGCCAACATTGTCCCCCAAGATGCGTGGATAGCCGTCTCGCTGTCCACCGACCCCGGACAGTGGGAAAAACTGCAAAAGCAAGGCACCGCAGACAGCCGAGAGCTTCTCAACGACCAGCTGTTGCAGTTGCAAAAGCGCTTCCTCACCCCTTATGGTTTCGACTACCAGAAAGACATCCAGTCTTGGGTGGGGCGGGAAGTGATGATTGCCTGGTTGCCGCCGCAAGTGGGTGTAGCAGACGCCAATCCCTCATCCAGCCAGCCGCCCGTCCCGAAAGCCACAGAGCCGGTGGTGATGGTGCTGCCGGTAGACAACCAAGGACGGGCCAAGGAACTGCTGGAAAAGCCCAAGCCCCTGCCGCAGGGCCAGTGGGTGAGCCGGACTTACAAAGATGTCCAGATTAGAGAAATGTCCGGCGCATCAGGGGAGAATTACTCAGCCGCACTGCTCGACAACCGGTTCTTGGTAGTCACCACCGATCCAAAAGCAACTGAGCGAGCCATTGACACCTATAAAGGTGGCCAGTCTATAGCCAAAACCCCGGGCTACAAGGAAGCCGTCGCTCAAATTGAGGCTCCCGATCCTTTGGCCCGGGTGTACGTCAACTGGCCGAGTGCTGCCACTATGGCTGCCATGAATGCAGTGCGACTGCTTCCCCCCCAAGGAAAAAATCAGCTGCAGAAGTTCCAGGGCTTTGCCGCAACCGTCACCCAAGAGCCAGAAGGCATCCGGTTGCAGGGGGTTTCTTGGCTGAAGGCGGATAGCGAGAAAAAGCTGGCGGAGGAAAACAAGGCCAAAAGTGCGCTCAGCCGCCTGCCGGCTGATACCTTGATGATGTGGTCGGGCAGCAACCTGCAGCGGTTGTGGCAGGATTACGCCCTGGGTGCCCGGGGGAATCCGTTCGCGCCCATGAGTCCGGAGTGGCTGCAACAGGGCGTGGCGTCTAACACGGGGCTGAACTGGGAAAAGGATTTGCTGGCGTGGATGGCGGGGGATTTCTCCCTGTCCCTGATTCCCGCCGCTGCCAAATCTTCCACCCAGTTTCCGGCAGCGCTGGTGTTGATGGTGCAGTCCAACGATCGCCGCAGTGCGGAGAAATCTCTCCTGCAGCTGGATAAGGTGATGAGCCAGCGATACAAGTTTAAGGTGGAAGCGGTGAAAGTTGGCGGTCAGCCGGTGGTTAACTGGACTTCTCAGTACGGTGGGGTGACGCTAAGTCGCGGTTGGGTGAGTGGGAATGTGGCGTTTTTGACCCTGGGAGCGCCGGTTGCCGGTGCCATCACCCCTAAACCCAAAGCCCCACTGGCCCTCAGCGAGTCATTCCAAAAGGCTGTTCCCTCACAATTCAATGCCAGCAACAGCATCTTTTTTATGGATGTGGAGCGCACGCTCAACTCCAAGCAATTTACCTTGCCTCAACTGCAGCCGGTGCCCCAAACCCTGCTGAGTGCCATTCGCACCATTGGCGTTACCTCATTGATCAGCAATGAGCGCAGCACCCGCTACGAGGTCTTTATCAGGCCCAAACAGGAAGGGACACCAGGGGCGTCGCCCAGCCCAACTCCCCAACCCCAGGCCAAACCCTCTGCCGCCGGCAGCCCTACCCCGTCCCGGTAACCCGATTCTCCGCTTGGGGAAAAGATAACCCGGTTTCTTTAAGAAACCGGGTTTCTGGCATTTGGCGAGGTGTGAGTGGATTTTGACCGGCCAATATCTAGAGCGGTTCTGATTCGCAGCGAGTCAGGGAGCTAACTGGCATGTACAATTCTGTAATCACCTTTTGAGCAAAGCATTCCGTGCGACCTTCAGCATTGCTCCGCTGCGGGCAGCGGTTCAATCAGGCTCGCTGGCGGCTGCTGAAAGCCGTGCGCCACAGCTAGCGCATGGCCTTGTATCATGTCCAGTTGCTCCGTAATTCGCAGACCGGCCCCTTGGGATTAGCAATGCCCTACTCCCGCCGCAATGCCCAGAGTCAGAGATCTTATGGGTATTCAACCGGACATGATATTGCGGATTAGTGTGCCTCCAGGGCGCTTCTAGGCGAAACGCAAAGGCTCTGGAGGGGTGCGCTGCTAGATGCCCCTGGCAGGTATTTTAAGATTGGAGAATTTCGCTAAGAGATTGAGATTGACCATGAGGTATCGCGCTATTATCGTTGCTTTCCTGGCCTTGTGCTTGGTCTTTCAGGCGGCATTGACTCAGCGCTTTGTG
>CAZJNL010000877.1:0-2968 GCA_964546515.1 uncultured Oscillatoria sp. | reverse complement strand
AAAGAATTTCCTTAGCTTGGATTTCGATATCAACAGCTTGTCCCTGGGCACCGCCGAGCGGCTGGTGAATCATAATCCGGGCGTTAGGCAAAGACATGCGCTTGCCCTTGGCTCCCCCAGAAAGCAGAAACGCCCCCATGCTGGCCGCCAGTCCAAAACAAATGGTCACCACAGCGGGGCGAATCTGCTGCATCGTGTCGTAGATGCCCATGCCAGCGGTCACCGAACCGCCCGGAGAGTTGATGTACAGCTGGATGTCCTTTTCTGAGTCTTCAGCTTCCAGATAGAGCAGCTGGGCGATGATCGAGTCGGCCACGGCATCGTCTACTGGCGTCCCCAGAAACACAATCCGCTCCCGCAGCAGCCGCGAGTAGATGTCAAACGCCCGCTCTCCCATGCCGGACTGTTCCACCACCATCGGGATGACGCCGCTACTGGCCGAGCCGATATCTGAGGGAGACAAGCTGGTGACTGGGGAATTCTGGGACTGAGATACAAGCATAGGTAGTGATGTCAAAGCGTGCGTTTTTAGCATAGCGCTGTTAACGGAATCTTCCTGGGGATGGCAACCACTGCCCCGGTATCTGTAACTATTATGCCGCAGCTAGAAGGAGTCTGGCAGTCTGGGGCAGGAATTATGCACTTTTCCCGTTTCCAGACCGCGCCACTCCCTCCATCCCTTCCAGCTTTCCTGGTTTCCACCGGCAGGCCTACTCGACCGGCACCTGGGGTTGGTCGCCAGAATCCGCCGGTGCGGACTCATCTTCTTGACTCGCCTCCGGGGCGGCCTCACCGGCCTCCGGGCCCGCAGAAGCAGGCTCCTGATTGCCGTCCGTGGCCACAGCGGCTGTCTCTGACTCAACGCTCTCGGCTGCAGCCCCGGTTAGGGAACCTTCTGGCACCAATTCAATCGTAGCGTGTTCTTCCAGCCAGTCCAGGGTTTTTTCCCGGAGCAGCTCAGCTTCCACAAACTCCCCCACCCGGGCCATATCGACAGACTGCCCCGAGAGCTGCTGCATCACTTCTTTAACCCGGTCCTCAAATGCTGCCGGTTCCACCCTGATAGATTCCCGCTTGGCAATTTCTTGCAGCCCAAAAGACTCCTTGATGTGCTTGATTGCCTCCGGTCGCAATTGCTCCCGTATCTGCGGCAGGATCTCCTCCGTGTAATACTGCTTTGCATTTATTCCGTAGCTTTCCATTTGCAGAGCTTTTTGCCGGATCTGAACATCTGTTTCTCGATTGAGCAGCGTTTCCGGAATTTCCATCTCCACGCGATTTAACAGCTCGTTCAGCAGGGCTTTCTGCTTGTTTGCCTTCGTTTTCCGCTCGGCTTCCTTTTTGAAGCTTGACTCCAGAGCTGACCGCAGTTCTGCTAGGGTTTGGAACTCGCTGACCTCTCGGGCGAAGTCATCATTCAATTCGGGCAGCTCTTTTTCTTTGAGATCGTGCAGCGCCACTGTAAAAATTGCCGCAAGCCCCGCTAGATCTTGGTTCGGATAGTCCTCCGGAAACTGGACTGATATCTCGCGAGTCTCTCCCGGATTCATCCCGACAATGCCGTCAACGAAGCCGGGAACAAACTTTTCTTGCTGCAGTTCAACTTGAAAATTATCAGCTTTGACACCTGGAATTTCTTGCTCGGTTTCACCTTCTGCCGAGCTGGCATAGCGAGCCGTATAGTCCACCACTGCCACATCTCCCAGCTGTGCCGGTCGCCCCTCTGCCGGAATCAAGTTGGCCAGTTCCGACCGGCGAGTTTCCAGGAGCTTGTCCACCTTGTCCGGTTCGGGCAAGACTTCTTCTGCTTGTACCTTCAAATTTTTGTAATCGCCAAGCTGCACCTCAGGCAGGACATCCACTAAAACTGAGAAGGTGAACGGCTCTCCCGGTTGAAATTGGCTCAAGATCTCCTCGAAGGAGGAGCGCAGCTGATAGTTGCCGAGCGGTTCAATCGATTCTTGCTTGAGCGCTTGCTCCACCCCATTTTGAATCAATTCTTCCACTGCCGTCGCTTTGATGCGTGACGCACCTAAGCGCTGCAGCAAAACCTGACGTGGCACCTTGCCCTTGCGAAACCCAGGAATATTCGCAGTTCTGCTCAGGTTTTGCAGCACCCGTTCGTAGGTACTCTTGGACATTTCTGGGGGAATTTCGATCGACAGGCCAATTTGGCCGGCGGGAAGCTTTTCCTGGGTGACTTTCATGGACGCTTTTGTTTCAGACAACGGATGTGATGGTTCTTGAATCGTTCTACTGGGTCAATACCGGCCCTCCCGTTGCGGCATCTCCTGTTAGTATCCCAAGGGAAGCCCAAGGGCCACGACAGGGCAGGCGGGCAGGGATGACGGTGCCACACGAGGCTAAACTACCTATTTGTGTGCCCGTGCAATCTGAGCCGGGCCCGTAGCTGACTTCACCGGTTTAACCTTTCTATCCTACCCGATCCGAACCTGGTATTGCCTTTGATTGAGCTTCGCGCCCGGAAGGAAGCTCAATTGCTCCCGATCCCTTGCTGTCGCTCTGTGCTCGTCGAACGCCGGCTCGACCCTTTCACAGCCTGCCTGCCATCTGGCGGCGAGTTCTGTGTTAAGCTTGTTAAACTAACTACACATTCGCGGGGCCCGTCTCAGGCGGAGGTGCCGGTTAACTCTCCCCCCCGAGACGAACGCCGGTGTCACCCGACCGTCCGCTCAGGCGAGAGAAAGATACATTTATAATTGAATGCGAGTTGGCACGCTCGCAAGCGGGCTTGACAGTGGCACAAGCTGCTGAAGCTGGAGGGTTTGTCAGCTGGCCCAGCGTGCGGGCCCCTCTGGCAGCCATCCCGAAAAGCCAAAAAACCGAGCTACAGATAAAATTATTTTAAAAGTTGCGAGAAACCTTGCTAAAATCCGAGTCTAATCAGCTTTTTTGGATAAACTTGCCCGAACGATATCTAAAAATATTTCCCATCAGTTAAGTGGAG
>CAZJNL010000876.1:0-2968 GCA_964546515.1 uncultured Oscillatoria sp. | reverse complement strand
GCTTCTTCGGAACCGAAGAAATAAGCAGAAAGGGCTTTTGCTAGTTCGGTTTTGCCGACGCCTGTTGGGCCAGAAAAGAGGAAGCTGGCGATAGGCCGGTTGGGGTTTTTTAAGCCGACGCGAGCTCGGCGAATGGCGCGAGAAACGGCTTTGACTGCTTCTTGCTGGCCGATGAGACACCGGTGCAGGGTGTATTCCAGGTGCAGGAGCATTTCCGATTCGGATTCTGTTAGCTTGCTCACCGGCACGCCTGTCCAGCTCGCGACAATTTGGGCGATGTCTTCTGAGGTGACGGTGGGGGATTCTGCTGTTTCCCGGTTGTGAGCGCCGGCTTCAAGTTCAGCTTTAATTAGCCGCTCTCGGTGGCGCAAATTAGCGGTTTTTTCAAAGTCTTGCTCGCGGACGGCTGTTTCTTTTTCTTGGGTGACTTTCGAGAGTTCTCGCTTCAGTTGCTTGACTGCCGGTGGCAGCTGGTAATTCCGCATGCGGACGCGAGATCCTGCTTCATCAATCAGGTCAATTGCTTTGTCGGGCAAGAACCGGTCGGCAATGTACTGAGCTGAGAGTTTAACAGCGGCTTCGAGCGCTTCGTCGGAGATTTTTATTTTGTGGTGTCGCTCGTAGGTTGAGCGCAAACCTTTGAGAATTTCAAGGGTTTCTTCAACGCTGGGCTCGCCTACTTTCACCGGCTGGAAGCGGCGCTCTAGGGCGGCGTCTCGCTCAATGTGCTTGCGGTACTCGTCGAGGGTTGTTGCGCCGAGACACTGCAATTCGCCTTTTGCGAGTGCCGGTTTGAGCATGTTGGCAGCATCCAAGCCTCCTTCTGCCCCACCGGCACCGATGAGGGTGTGGATTTCATCGATCGCCAGGATGATGTTGCCGGCAGAGCGGATTTCCCGCACGATGTTCTGGAGGCGCTCCTCGAATTCACCGCGCAATTTTGTGCCGGCAAGTAGCGCTCCCATATCCAAGGCGATCACTTGCTTGTCTTCTAGGATTTCGGGGATATTTTTGCTGGCAATGCGCTGGGCTAGACCTTCGGCAATGGCGGTTTTGCCAACTCCCGGCTCTCCAATTAACACCGGATTGTTTTTGGTGCGCCGGCACAGAATTTGAATTACCCGATCAATTTCTGTCTGGCGTCCGACAACGGGGTCAAGTTTGCCCTCGGCTGCCAATTTTGTGAGATTGATGCCAAATTCATCGAGGGTGGGTATGGGTGGCCGGCTGTTGCTGTTGCTGCTGCTGCTACTGCTTCCGCCAGCTGGAACCGCCAAGACTTCTGGGAGTTTCTCAATCAGTTGCTCCCGCACTTTCAACCTGTCAGCGCCGAAGTTTTCCAGCACTTTTCCGGCTCCGCCTTTGGCATCCTGAAGCAGCGCCAGCAGGATGTGTTCGGGGGCGACGTAGTTGTGCCCGCGCTGGCTAGCTTCTAGCAGCGACAGATCGAAAATGTTCTTGGCGCGGGGAGTGAAAGGAATTTCGGCGCGGGCGGTGCCGACACCCCTGCCAATGATTTTTTCTACTTCACTCCGCGCCTTTTTCAGGTAGACTCCCTGCTCGCTCAGCACTCGGGCGGCATTGCTGGTTCCTTCGCTAATTATACCCAGGAGGATTTGCTCTGTTCCCACGAAGTTGTGCCCCAAGCGACGGGCTTCTTCTTGAGAGAGCAGAATCACTTTAATGGCTTGTTCCGTGAAAAGTTCAAACATGGCTAATTCCTCTTATACTATTTTAGGTCGGCTGATATCCGCATGCCGGCTTCTCAGTCCCCGCACAAAGGAACCCGCAGGAAAGTCACAAAAATCGGGGCTGTAAAGTTTTGTGTGCTTCCTTGATTCAAGGTATCTGTGCGGACGCGGCGGTGGCAGTGAGGAGAGCCGTAACAGTGAGGGGTAGTTGCCGCACGGTCGGGGCGAATGGACGTTCGCGCTTTCTTTTCGCGCTTAGGGGAGCGCTCTCCTCGCAGAAGCCAAGAAATCGCCTGGCTCAGTTTTTTCTCTGACAGCACATCTTTATTATAGCTCAATAGCGGCACTCCTTGCCACCCTTATCATTCCCCATCTTTTTCACAGGCCACCGTCTTTCTGTTTAGCTTTACTTAACAATGCCCTTTGGAAAATCGTTCAAAACGTGAGTATGATGTCTAAATCCCAAACAGGTATCGGCACTCTCGCACAGCGGATTGCTGGCCGCAGCCACGCCACTGTCATCGGTGGCAGTATTGCTGGACTGTTAGCGGCGCGGGTGCTATAGCGTTTCTCATATCAGTGCGCTACGTTTCGATCGGGACGCACGACTTCGGGGGGGAGACGCGATAAATCGCGTCTCTACAAGAGACTCATCAAATTGAGAACCGCTATAGCACACTTATTTGAGAACCGCTATATAATTATCCTAAAACCTAAACCCCCATGACACCTCAAACTTACAAAACTTAAACTCTCACTCACCTCCAGACGGGCCCGCCCTCGCCAGACTCTCTTCTTAGCGCTCTCTTCTTGGCGCTCTACCCTGCGGGAAGCCGCGGTTGCGTCTATGGCGTCTTGGCGGTTCAATTATATAATTATCCTAAAACCAAAACCCTTATGACAGACAAGCTCAAACATCCCAGACCCGTCGATGTATTTGGAGTCGGCAATGCCCTAGTAGACATTCTAGCATTTGTGGAAGACGATTTTGTGCGCGAGCACGCCCTGAATCGGGGTTCCATGACCCTGATGGACGCTGAAAAGCAGGGCGGACTGCTGGTCAATCTGGAACACACGCCGGTGCAACTGCGCTCCGGGGGTTCAGCAGCTAATACCATGATAGCCCTAGCGCAGAGTGGCGGGAACGGCTTTTATTCAGGCAAAGTTGCCAGAGATACCAACGGTGAATTTTACCGGCAAGACTTGCTGCAAGCAGGCATTCACTTTGACGTGCACCCCGCACCGGAAACTGGCGGGCCCACCGGCACCTGTCTGGT
>CAZJNL010000875.1:0-2969 GCA_964546515.1 uncultured Oscillatoria sp. | reverse complement strand
CCTTTTGGGGGTAGGTTGTTCGGTTTGTCTGTAGGTAGCGCTTGGGGTTGGGCGAAGCATGAGCGAATATAATCCTTTCACTGATTGCAAATATCCTCGCGCTCATGCGAAAGCCCCTACAGGATACTTTGTAGGGGCTCTCGCATTGGCGCGGGGAGCTTTACGACTACGTCCGATATTTCGCTTCGCCAATGCTAGCTGAGTCACGCAGCCGCTAGCGCTGTAGGCGCTAGCCCCGTGCTCAAGAGCGCATGCGCGGCAACGCTTACGCTAACGCCCTCTCTACTTCCCAGCGAAAAGATCCAACCCCTCACGGATTCGCCAGCAGCATCATGGAATTCAAGGGCTTACAAACAAAGTCCGCCTTCGCGGACTAAGAGAAGAGTTTCTAGTCTCCTGGCGGGGAATCCTGCCGGGATTGCCGGTAATATTCCTGCATTAGTTTTGGCCAGATTAATAAGAAAAAGCCCATCCATGCCAGCACCGGCACGGCGACAATAGCGGTTATCCAGACGGTTTTCAGCAGGAACCAGCTGCCGCTAATCAGGGTGACACCTGTCAGGAGAATTGACCAGGGCTGGCACCACCAAGGTTTGTAATCCCAAGGGCTAAAAGGCTTTTGGTCAGAGAGTTGTTTCATGGGAAATGTTCAAAACGTCCTTTAATATCAAGTCCGGTGGCATCCTGATTGCAAAACTCTTGTAGAGACGCGATAAATCGCGTCTCTCTACAATGCCGTCGCAACCGAACATGATATAACAAGTTGTAGCGCAAAAGAGAGGTGCCGGTGTGACGCCCTGCCAAACTCTCTTAAAGCCGGTGCTGCTGACAAGAGAGATATTGTATCATTATAGAAACGCCACACCGAGCCGGAGATTGACCGTGAATATCCCAACTCCTCTGCCTCTCCAATCCGCGCCTCCGCTTCCGCCCGAGCAAACCTTGCCGACAATGTACGACTTACCTAGCGAAAATCCGGAGGAACCTGGATTGCCCGACACCTTTCACGCTGACCAGCCGCAACTGCTGGACTCTACCTTTCAGCCTCGGAACTGGGATTTGGATCAAATATTCTCTGCTATGGATCTAAATCTCTACTACGACGCCCGCCATCCCAACTGGTACAAACGCCCAGATTGGTTTGCCGTCCTCGGCGTGCCGAGGCTGTATGAAGGGCGCGATATGCGTTTGAGCTATGTGATATGGTATGAGCAAATCAGCCCGTTTGTAGTGGTGGAGTTACTGTCTCCCGGCACAGAAGATGAAGATTTGGGTCGGACTGCTCAGCAACGGGGGAATCCGCCGACAAAGTGGCAAGTTTACGAACAGATTCTGCGCGTTCCCTACTACATAGTTTTCAGCCGCTATACCGATCGCGTGCAGGCTTTTCGCCTCACCGGCGGACACTACGAACCTGTAGAATTAACTGAAGGACGTTTGCCGGTGCCAGAGCTGGGGCTAAGTTTAGGTTTGTGGGAAGGCAGCTATAAAAATATCAACCGGCTGTGGTTGCGGTGGTTCACTCTCGAAGGAGAATTGATTCCAACTCCCAGCGAGCGAGCCGCCGTTGCCGAACAGCGAGCCGCCGTTGCACAGCAGCGAGCCACTGCAGCCGAACAGCAAACAGCCGTTGCACAGCAGCGAGCCACTGCAGCCGAACAGCAAACAGCCGTTGCACAGCAGCGAGCTGAACGACTCGCGGCGAAACTGCGGGAATTGGGCATCGATCCAGAGCAGTTGGCTTGAGACAGATCGAGGAGTGCCGTGCCGGTTTGAAGCCATCACACCGGCACCCGCACCCCTGCCTTCTTGCTCTGGGAGAGGGAGAAAGCGCCCCTCATCCCCTGCACCCTTTGCCAATCCTCCTTTTTAAGGGGGGCGGGTAGGAGCGACAGGGGCACCTGGTGAGAGCAGTTGAGAGAGGAACGTCATTTTTCAGACTCTTGTCTGAGGATTTAGGGATTCTCCAGGATTACTTTCAAAGTGGCCAGCCATTGCTGGCAAGGTTCATCAATTGGAGCCAACTGTCGGCGCATTTGTGCTAGAGA
Organism: uncultured Oscillatoria sp.; assembly: GCA_964546515.1. Classification (GTDB taxonomy): domain Bacteria; phylum Cyanobacteriota; class Cyanobacteriia; order Cyanobacteriales; family Oscillatoriaceae; genus Oscillatoria. The sequence goes on along the minus strand of CAZJNL010000875.1, from coordinate 921 downwards.
CTCGGTATACGCTATGAGCCATGCGCGTGCTAATTCTTGATCTGTCATCACCCCTTCTTGCGTAGATCGCATAAATTGCTGTTGTACCCACTCTTGAAAAGTCAGGATTTCTAGAGATCTCCCGAAAAAATCTTCAATTTCCTGATATCGATTCTCCAATTCTTCTCGCCGTTCAGGTTCAACACTTGTAACAAATCCTGCTAAGCAAACGTTAGGGTGTGAGCCTAGTTTGTCTGCTAATTCCTCTAGTTCATCTCGCAAGTAAGCTTTGCCATATTTTGCATCCCATGACTCAACAATTTGTCTGTTTTCCAATATCTCGATATCACCGATATTGCCGTGTTTTTTGTTGGCCGACCGCATCTGCGATAGGGGCTTCAGCTCGGCCTCACGAAAGACTTGGCCATCTTGCATGGCTTGCATCAGACTATGCATAGCGATTTCCATAATTCGCGCTGCATAATCAGACTCATCGATATGTCTCCTTATCACAGCCATTATACGTGGCTGATTGACATATCTCTCTGACTCTAAAAATTGGTGCATAGCTTCTATGGTTTGCGCAGCCAAGCTTTTAAAAGCATTGGCCATATTCAGGAGTTGTGAGAGCAAGTAATGCAGGGCTACTTCGGGATCTATTGCATTTTCTTCTATCGCTTCCACGATACTGAGCCATTCCAAACGGGAGCCTTTAATGTTAGCTTTATAGACTGGTGAGTAAGGATAATTCTCGGCAAGAGTTCGGGTCATCATAAATCCATCCCGGTTCAGCCTGAGCAAGTCATACTCGCGTAAAACAGGAGTGATGCAGCCCTTGTCCAACGAGCGCATGGATATCCCATCTTGCCATGAGAATGACACGTCTTTTTTTTCTTTTCTTGTACTGGAACTTCCCTTGTGCAGCCTAATGCTTTGCATCGG
>CAZJNL010000874.1:0-2972 GCA_964546515.1 uncultured Oscillatoria sp. | reverse complement strand
CCCCATGCCCCATGCGATGATGCCCCATGCCCCATGCCCCATGCCCCATGCCCCATTCCCGAAAACCGCTATGCCATTTCCGGGGGTGCGAGGGGGAAAGATGCCGGTGAGATCACCGGCCGGTGTTTTTGCACAATTTCCAGAACTTTTTTCGCGTCCGGGGGTTTACTTAAAAAATCAGAAGCGCCGGTAAATTTGGAGCGGAGGCGCTCAACAACGCCATCATGGCCGGTCAGAATAATAATCGGCGTATTGCGAAACACAGAAGTTTGCCGCAAAAAAGTACCAAGGGCATAGCCATCCGCATCGGGCATGACCAAATCCAGAAAAATTAAAGCCGGCTTGTGCTTAACAAGGACAGGCATTTCCAGCAGCGGCGCTTGAATTTTCAGCACTCGGTAGCCTGCCGGCACCAAGATACTCTCTAAAGTGTGGCAAACAACAGCACTGTCATCAATACAGGCAATCGTAGGTGCCGAGAGGTTGACCGCATTAGAAACCAAGCGCAATTGCTCTATAGGAGAAGGCAAGTCCGGCACCTCTCGAATCTCAATCAGTCCCTTTTGCAAAAAGTGATGCAAAATTCGGCTCACCCCTGTCACAGATTGCTTCCTTTCCAAAGCAATATCCCAAAGAGTATTCTGACCGTTGAACAGATTCTTCATGGCGAAGAAAGTGTCAGAAGAAACAGGAGATTGGCAAGTGTAAAGCTCTTTTAAAACAGGGGACCGATCCGGGGAAATGTAGCTTAAACCCATCCCGTGCCACTGTTCCCATGTCTCCACCGTTTTCTGGAGAAGTTGCTTAACCTCCACTGAAGACAAAGGCAAGCTGAAAGTTTTTTGAGAGTCAGGCTGTCGGGGGGAAGGAAACCACCGGCTGGCCAAATCCTGCAGGCCAACAATTGTAAACAGCACCTCCCTGACGATAGATTGAATAACACCCTTAGCTTGAGGGAGGCTGAGTTGCTCTTGAGTGACTCCTTGGTGAAGCAATTGATACTCCCAAAGGTGAACAGCCGAAAGTTGGTTAAGGTCAGCCGCAAAGCCAGGACAGAAAAGCGAAACACCTCTGTTCCATCGCCTGACTCGGTGGGAACCGCCTGTGGCATAGACAAGCTGACCGAGGAGAAAGAAAAATTGCCATTGGCGTTCCCCCTTAGCAAGGATCAATTTGCCTGTGGCTCGTTGCTGGGTCAGCGCTGCTAGCTTCGTGGCAAGCTTGGCAAACTCTGATGAATCGAATACCATAGGAAGCCCAGCTACACAGATACAAAGTATTTTAAATTTTCTCGACAGGTTGCTGCCTCAGTAATTTTCCGGATATTGCCCCTCAGTAATTTTCCGGATATCGAGTCATAGGGAACAGGAAAAAGGTTCGTCAGTGCCAGTATCGAGCCCAGGGCAGAGCGCTCACGGCATAACACTTACGCCGGTTGCCCCCTTCCCTGTTGCCCGCCAGCTTGCCGTGTCCGCGCAATCACCGGCTCGATGCCGTTTTCTGGCTTGCGGAGTGCTGGGCTACCCGCTGGCCAATCTCTGGATTGTACAGCCGCAGGTAATTCCAGTAGTTCCCAAAAACCGACTTCACATAGCCTCTTGTCTCCTCAAAGGGAATCTTCTCAATAAACAGGTCAGGATCGCTCAAACTGTTTGTAGTCAGCCAGTCCGACACACTACCTGGTCCAGCATTGTAACTCGCCACTGCCAAAAGGGAGTTATTGTTATACGCCCTGTGCGTAAAATCCAGATACGCCGTCCCCAGCTGAACGTTATTGTCAGGATTGTCCAGCTTATATTGCGTCAAACCGATTGATTTCGCCATCTCAGCCCCGGTTTCTGGCATCACCTGCATTAAGCCGACCGCACCGGCAGAAGATTTAATCGCCGGCATAAATCGGGACTCCTGCCGGATTACACCCGTCACCAGCATGGGATTGAGGTCGTGTTTTTCCGACCAGGTGAGAATGCTCTCCAAGAAAGGAAACGGATAAAGCGCCAGCCAGTAAGCCGGCTGCTGCCGGAGAGTCAGGTATTGCGCTCGCTCCTCAGGCACCTCTCGCTGCCTCAGGTGAGAAACCATAAACAGCCCTTCCAAATTATCCCCGACGGCGAGACGCATCAAGCCATCTGTGAACTGTTCCGCCACAGTAGGCTTCATGGGATTTTTAAATTCCCCCTGCCAAAGCGTCCAGGCATCCCTGTCCTGACCGAGCAAGTACAGTTCCTTCAAAACCTCAGACCCAACCGGCAGTGTCGGTCGCACCTCTGGGCGCACCAGCTCAGGAAGCCGCTGGCGCACCGTGGTAAAATCTCCCACATCCCAGCCCAAGAACACAGCAGCCCGCCAAGCATAGTAAGACTCTGGATACTTAGCCAGCAGATATTCAAAAGTTTTCTTCGCGTCTTCCCCCCGCCCCAGATTCTTCGCCCATTTCCCCACCCAGAAAGCCGCCTCAGGAGCCAGATCGCTGTCGGGATTTTGCACAGCAAGCTCCTGCGCCCACTTCCAAGCCCCTCTCCAATCGCTGGCAGCTGCCTCTTTCAGGGCAAAACTCCAGCGCAGTTCGGCGGCGGCGTCGGAATTGCTGTACTTAGTCAGCAGGGTTTGACGGGCAATTTCAGCTGCCTGGGACTTTTGCAGGCTGTCGAGAACTTTCGATTTTTCCAACAGCGCCTCAGGTGCTTTCTCTGGGAACTCCGCGATCGCACGGTCGAGATAGGATATTGCCAGTTTCACGTTTAGCATCTTCTCCAGGCGCAGCAAGGCGAGAGCGGTTTCCTCGGATTTGGGGAATTCCCGTATCAGCTTCAGATAAGCCTCTTGGGAGGCTTCTATCTTGTCGCCCAGCTGCAGCCCCCTCCCTGCCCGGTAGAAATTGCGGGGCGAGCGGGGAGCTTTGGCGTCAGCAGCACCGGCTTTGGCATAATCCAGTTTTTCACATTAGGCAAAAGCAAACATCTCACAAGCTT
>CAZJNL010000873.1:0-2977 GCA_964546515.1 uncultured Oscillatoria sp. | reverse complement strand
CTGAGTTAGGGGGGTGGAAAAACCGGCATCCGATAAATTGCTCTCGCTTTGCACCGGCACTGTCCTCAAGTCTGCCAGCACCGGCTCATTGCTGAGTGTCCCTTCAGGGTTGGGAGGCAGTCCGCCCCGACCGGTAACGATAAATTGGCTCGACGCCGCCGGCCCACCTGCCGAACAGCCGGTAGTAACAAGTCCTTCGACATTAACTCCCCCGGTTGGCAACACAACCAATCCTTTGGTGGGGTCAAGATCGGGCGTGTTAATCTTCACCTGACCGCTGATTCCCAACTGGGAGCTGGCAGTAATGTCACTGTCCGCAGAAAGAAAAATACCTTTGGTGGTGATGTCGATATTCCCCCCGTTTCCCTGAAAGGCATTGGCGCTGATGTGGCTGCCTTCCAGAGCAACTAAGGTGCCGGTGCCGGCAGTCAGGTTGCCGCCATTCCCCACACCGCTTGCAGTGCCGGCTTCGGCGGAAATCGTACTGTTTCGCAGCAGCAAAGATTGCGCAGAGAGCTGAATATTCCCGCCCTCCCCCGATACGCTTGAAGTTGCGGCGATGGTTCCCCGATTCTCCAGACGGATAGAGTCAGCGGCGATATCTATGCTGCCGGCATTTCCTGTGCCTTGACTGCGGACAGCGATTGTCCCCCCATCCCGGAGAATCAACCTGCTCGTTCGCAGGCTGAAATTTCCCCCCCGCTCCGCCACCGCCTGGATATTGGCAGTTATGGCGCTTGAGTGCAAACCGTTGGGAGATTTTCCGATGATTTCCACTGCATCTGTTGCCTTCACCCTTATATTTCCGCCAGTACCGGCACGACTGCCAGCGGCGATTCCAGCACCGCCGCTCACCACTAACCGCCCAGTTGTTACAGAGATATTTCCGCCAGTTCCCACCGGCGTCACGCTGAAAAAGCCGGTGAATAAGCCCTCAGTTGTCGGCACCGGAATCGGATTGCTGCCGACCAATTGCACCGAATTTGTGGCGCTGACGGCAATCTCTCCCGCCCGACCTAACCTGACACTAGCCGTTCCCACGGCGGCGTTATCTCGCGCGATAAATGTCCCCGTGTCAATCGTCAAGTTGCCGGCATTTCCAGCACTGCCGGTGCCGGTTATTAGAGCAGAAGCCGTCAGGTCTACGGTGTCAGAGGCGCTGACAGTCAGATTTCCCCCTGACCCTTGCCCGACTGTAGAAGTGGCCACAAATGCCCCATTGCGGGCGACGAACTTTGGCGTGTTAATCGTCACGTTTCCCGCTGCGCCCTCACCGAAACTCAGGGTAAATAACCCGACCGGCAGGTTGGCCGGCGTAACCGTAACAGTCAAAAAGCGGAGGATGTCCTCGGCATAGGTTACCGTGCCAATGAGTTGCACTGACTCGGTAGCGTTTATGGCTAAAGTTCCTCCCGGCGAATCTCCCAGAGTCAAACCCACAATCCGCGCTCCTTCGCTGAGTTGAAACGATCTCGCTCGCACTTGAATATCGCCGCCGCCGGTGCCGCTGGTATCGGCAGAAGCTCCCCGGTTTAGCTGGATGTCCTGAAAGTTCCGCACCCCTTTATATCCTAAAGCCCACCCACCCGGTGGGGTTGAATTCAGGCTAACAAAACCAGATCCGGCAACACTTCCGAGTTCAATTCGTCCCGCCGTTGCCCTCAGGCTCCCACCTGAAAGTGTCACATCGCCGCCTATTAGCGCCAGTGTTTTACCGGGACCCACTGCTAGATTTGAGCTTGGCACGCTAATTCCTGCTGTTGTTGTGTTATACTGCAATCCGACCGGCACGCTAACTGTCAGCAAGGGAGGGGCACCTGTAGGGTTCGCACTGAACTGTGTCCCGCCGGCAAACGTTACCGCACCGGCAGTGGAAGCGACAAAGGAACCGCCGATATTGAGTTGAGCGTTGGGGCCAAAGATAATGCCACTGGAATTAATCAAAAACAGGTTAGCGCTGCCCGAAGCGCGGAGCAACCCGTTAATGTTGGAGGCTGACCCACCTGTGACTCTGCCAATAATATTCTCAATATTGGCAGGGGTGTTGAAGGAAGCAGATACCCCCGCCGGCACGGAGAACTGGCTGAAGCTGTGAAAAAGATTGGCTCCTGCCATTGAGCCGCCGGTGATGCTATAATTAAGACCGTCTGGGGATGTTACCGTGGTGGAGAGGGTTCCATCGCCAGCAATAGGCTGCGCGAATGCCGGACTGACAGCAGCCAGACTGCAAATGCCAATAGAGCCGGCTATCCAGAAGAGGTAAGGATGCAGTTTCATGGGTGCGGTTGCAGCAACTAAAGTTGACAGTAGACCATCGCGCCGGTCAAGAAATCTGAGAAACCGGGTTTATTTTGGCCTTTGCGGGAAGATAAACCCGGTTTCTTTCCCTCGATTTTTAATAATTGACCGGCTTCCCAGGTTATTATAAATACAGAATTCCCAAAGCAGGTAGGGAGGTGACACCCCCCGACCCAGGGAGTACCTTCACCTGGGGTCATCTATATTATCACACAATCACGGATGCGCTCCCAAATCCGAACGCGCCGCATCTTTTCTTTAGGCTTTTTTCGGGATCGGTGTTGCACCGGTAAATGGGTCGCCTTCAGCTGTTCTGGGAGTCTCTCATTTTGGCAACGACATCTCATTCTCAAACCCTGAGAGCTGATTTATAAAGTAAATATTAAATACCAGTAAACGCCCAGTCGGGAGAAGATCCCCCCCACCCCCCCCTTAAAAAGGGGGGGAACTCTTAAGCCCCCCTTTTAGCTCCCCCCTACCCGTTTCGGGGGTAGGTTTTTAGACGTTGTCTGTGGGGAGCGCCGGCGTGAGGGCGAAGCATGAGCGAATGTTATCCTTTCACTGATTGCAAATATCCTCGCGCTCATGCTTCGCCCCTACATCGGATATCGTGTAGGGGCGTGCTTCGCAGCGGCTGCATGCGCTCTTGATCACGGCTAACGCCTACAGCAGCTAGCAT
>CAZJNL010000872.1:0-2977 GCA_964546515.1 uncultured Oscillatoria sp. | reverse complement strand
CTGATTTCCCGGAAACGGCTTGATAATAGGTCCTGTAATATCCGACTGATTTCCCTGAGGCGGGTGGATAATAGGCCCTGTAATATCGGACTGATTTCCCTGAGACGGCTGGATAATAGGCCCAGTACCATCCGACTGATTTCCCGGAAACGGCTTGATAATAGGTCCTGTAATATCCGACTGATTTCCCAGAGGCGGCAGGATAATTGGCCCAGTAATATCTGACTGGTTCTGAGCGTAAACTGGACTGAGAGGGACTAGCGCCGACTCCACCAGGATGCCTGCCGGCAGACCCAGACAAAGACACGTTTTTACAAAGCGATTGATACGTTTCATAGACTTTATTTCCTTCACACAGCTATCTAAAAGAAAATCCGTAGCCAACACCTAGAGTAAATCTGACCCCATCCCCGGCATTGCCTGTGATATCGTTAAGTGCCGGTGTAATCACAAGCGGTAAATCGCGGAACGGCACAATCGATGCCCCCATATTTAAATCTTGACCAGTCCATTCCGCAAAAACGCTGACCGGTTCAGCTACATTAACCGCAACATTGCCAAAGACGCCGACAGAACCAACACCGTCTTGAACCTCTTGTTCTGAGCGAAAGCGACCAGTCCCCAGTCCCAGCGATAAGTCCAGGCGACTCAAAGGTTCTCTGCTGCTTTCTTTCAGCCGAAATCTCTTGCTCACAACGCTGTAAACACTGGTATCCGCATCGCTAAACCCCCAGACGAGAGCGTTTTCCAATCCCACAGCAACAGCAACATCTTCGGGAAGGTTGCGGTGCAGCTTGAAATTGAATGATCCCCGGCTGCCGAAACCTTCTCGATACAGTTCAAGAATGGTAATTCCGACATCTAATCCGACAGATTCCTGAGGATTGCCAAAACTGACGACGGCTCCAGCTGTGCCATCAGATTCGTCAGTGTAGCGGGTGCGTCCCTGAAACCCAATCCCAACCCCCATACTGCCCCAGGAGCCACCAAAGGCTGTTGGGGTATTAGAACTCGTACCGGGCGCTCCCAGATAGATTTGCTGCAAAGGCACATCTCCCACCGTGTTAAGGCGCTGCTGCAGCTGTTGAATTCTTTCGTCAATCTGTTGTGAAGTTGGGGGGCTAGCCGACGGTGCTCTTGGTGGCACTTGTGAAATGGGAGCGCTCCCCAAACCTCTAGGATTCTCTGGCTGTACTTGGCTAACAGGTAGTAGAAGCGCAGATTGCCCACTCGGCTTTAACTCAGCTGCCGGCAAATGGGAGCCCTTTGGCTGCAACCACTCAGGAACGCTCGAAGAATCAGGAGCGATCGCTGCCAATGCCAGCGCCTGACTGGAAGCAAGAAGTAGTGCCCCAGACGCGACAAAAACCGCAATTAACATGAAAATCCCTAACCTTGCTAGAAGGCATACTGTGGCGACCTCTATAACACACAGCTTTGTCTAATCTAACAGGTTGCCTTTACAGCCGCCAGACCCGCTCTAATAATTTTTATTGCGGTGGCTTAAATTTACTTTACATTTACTTCACATTACTTTACATTTAGCTTTATATTTTCCAGTCCCGGATTGGGGATTAGGGAGCTGAGAAATTCCCCATTCCCCTCGTTCCTTTGGCCAGGGCGTGGGAAGGCCAATATGGGGGGATTGCGCCCCAACTTTCTACCGCTCAACCTCTTGACAAAATCCGCATGTTCTGCTATAGTAAGCCCTGACTGCAACACAGCGAGAACCTGAGCCAAATTGCCTTCCAGCAGCGCCGGCACATCTAGCCACAAACCGGCAAATATCTCGCTGCGCACGACACCTTCCGCATCCGGTTCCAGCAGCACATACTCCCCTTCCCTCAGCCTGAACCAATCCAGTCGGTTATCGTAAGTCCGCCACACTATATACTCCTGCACCCCACTGCGGCGATAAACTGTCAGCTTGTTGTGCAGATCGTAAGACGCGCTACTCGCAGCTACTTCCGCAATCAATTCCGGTGCGCCTTCCACATAGTCATCATCGCGCTCGGCGCGACTGACCTGACTCGATTCGCAACAGCACATCCGGCTGCGGTTCATTGTCCAAATCCAGGCGAACCGTGGCATTGTCCCCCGCCTCAACCCCTGGTGTTGCTAAACAGTAACTAACCAACCACCAGTTTATATAACTGTGAGGTTTACCGTGACTTTCAAAGCGCAATGGAGATCCCACGTAAACTACTCCTTCAATCAGTTCAGCTTTCTTCAGATGCGGCATAGCCTTGTAACGCCGCTCAAATTCAGGCCGCCTCAGCCGGTCGCCATTTTCCAAGGGCGGCACTTCAACAGATGCCTCGCTTGCCGCGTAGCCTTTAACTTGCAAAGGTGCCGTCATAAACACTACTCCTTCAATCAATTCAGCTTAGCGTTTAACATATTGCACGTTCTTCTAGCGGTTCATCTCAGGGCCGTACATTTTTATACCCATAAGTATCCGGGACTCTCAGACGCGATAAATCGCGTCTCTACAAGAGAAATGACTTTTTTAGAGCAGGGCCGTACATTTTTGGGGACGCAAGTATCCGGGACTCTCAGACGCGATAAATCGCTGCTCTAAGAGAAATGAAAACAGCTATATAATCTGGCTCAAACTCCCCCTCTGACTCTGCGTCCTCGGCGTCCTCTGCGGTTCAAATCCCCCCCCCCCTCACTCCCCAATCAAAAACTTCAAATAAGAACCACTCAACTCCTTCACCGCCAAATCATAAAACCGCTTCCCGTGTTCCGGCGTCGCCAGCGCTGGATTCGACCCCATGCGACCGTCCGGATAGCGCCGGCGAAAATCAGCCGCACCGTAAATCTTGCGATCCCGAGAAACCTCCGCCTCCAGAGGCGCTTGGCATATCGCCTCCGGATAGATATACTGCGTTAAAGCCACCTCGCTCGGCGTCGCGTGCGATCCTTCTTGCTCCCCATATAACTCTTTTGCCAACTTATAAACCGAGCCGCACAT
>CAZJNL010000871.1:0-2977 GCA_964546515.1 uncultured Oscillatoria sp. | reverse complement strand
GGTCAACCTGTTCGCGAATAGAAATCGGTACGCGAACCACTACTGGCCTGTCAGCCATCGCTCGCTCGCCAATAGGCCGAAAATCATGCTGGCTAAGAACCGGAGGCTTTTTCCTTGGCATCTTTTTTTATATATTAGTCCTTTAGAGGTAATCCGCTTAGGTTATAAGTTATTCAAATGCAAAACAGCTAAAAGTTTTATTTTTTTAATGGTTGTGTGCCGCGCTCATGATATGTGATTGAATAGAATAGTGCCCAGACAGCGGCACCAGGGAACCGGCAACGACTTGGATGGCCAATCGGGCCCTAAAGCTGGCCGTTCCCCCCCCAAAAAAAAACACCGGGCTGGAAACCCGGAAAAAAATAGACAAGGAGAATTATAACATGACTGAGTGCGTTCTTAACGTCGAATCTTGGGACAGCCTGATCCACGTCGTCTCCTGCGTGCTGGAGGACATCGCCTCTCAAGTCCTGGAAGTCCGCATGATGCTGCGCAACAAGTGCCCGTGGGCTCTGTACATCTCCAAAACCAGCGGGCAACGCTGCGCCACATTTATCGCCCGCTCCAAGTTCAAAGGCTGCTAGCAGCAGCCGATTTGCTAACATTGGCTGAAGTATGCTATACTTTGCTCATGCCATACGTTCCATTGCGAAGCGCGACCTGCAAAGGTCGCTTAGTACGAGGGGCCATCCCCTCTGGGAGATTCACACCTCCCACCCCCACGGAAAAGGCCCATGATGGCCAGGTCACGCCTAAGTAGGTAACGAAAAAGGCGGAGTGCAGACCCCGAAAGTAACCAAAGCTGGCAGCCTAAGTCGGTCAGGAGCGAGAGGGACTCTCTCATGGTGAACGATAGTGAACTGTCGTTTAAACGGCGTGAGGGACAAAGGGCCAAATAAGGCTGTTAGGCCCTAACCAAAAGGTAAGCAGGTGATCTCGATGCTTTCGTATCAACGATGTGAACAAATACCTGCCGCTGGATAGACAGCACCTAAGGGAGAAGAAAGACTAAGCGATACAACAGGGTAAACCCCACAGAGTCCAGAGGAAAGGTTGAGACCCCTGGTAAGCCAACCGTAAGGGAAGCAGAACCCTCTGAGGGGTAAAGGATGAGGCAAAAAGCGAAAGCCCCTCTGTAACGGGGGGGATAGGGGTTCAAAATTTGCCCCTGACCGAAAGGGAAGCCGACTTGCCTTAGGTCTTACGAGAAAGAGACCAATCAGGAAAACCGAACCCAATGACAAGTTAGATGTCAAGTACAAACTTGATAAATGGACAAAGGGGCCATCTAAAAGATTGGGGCCAGATAAACTGGCGTAAAATCTTCAAGGCGGTTAGGAATTTGAGAAGACGAATCTTTCTCGCGAGTCAGCTTGGTAACTGGCGGAAGCTGAGAAGCTTGCAAAAGTTAATGCTAAGGAGCCGCGCAAATCTACTGCTGTCCGTTCGGAGAATCACCCAGACCAACCAAGGCAAAGCAACGGCAGGAATTGACAAAGAAGTAGTCAATACCCCAGAGCAACGGGTGCTGCTGGTAAACAACTGGAGGGGAGGGAACCAGAACCCAACAAGACGGGTGATGATACCCAAGCCCAACGGTAAGAAACGACCGCTAGGTATCCCAACCGTGCGCGACAGAATCGAACAGGCAGTAGTAATGAACGCACTAGAACCCGAATGGGAAGCCGTGTTTGAGCCTAACTCCTATGGGTTCTGGCCGGGTAAGAGCTGCCAGGACGCCATCGGACAGAGCTTTGTCAGATTGCGAAACGGAGGGGACAGATGGGTTCTAGAAGCTGACATCAAAGGGTTCTTCGACAACATTGCCCATGAATCCATCCTTAGGCAACAGGGCAACTTTCCTGGAAAAGCCCGGATAGAAGGATGGTTAAAAGCTGGGTTCGTCTCCGTCGGGGAATTCTCCCCGACGGAGACGGGCACACCACAAGGAGGGGTGATATCACCCTTGCTAGCCAACATCGGGTTGCATGGCCTGGAAAATTTCATTAAGGCCACCAACAAGAAACTTGGTGTGGTGCGGTACGCCGATGACTTTATCGTCACGGCTAGGGATAGAGGAAGTCTCGAAAAAGCCCGGACTCAGATACAGCAATGGTTGGCAGAGAGAGGACTTGAGCTGAGCATAGAGAAGACGGTGATAACGTCAATGGAGGATGGCTTCGACTTCCTAGGGTTCAACCACCGCCACTATGGCGGAAAGCTGCTAATCAAACCCTCAAAAAAGAAAGTCCTAGACTTCGGCTTGAGAGTGGGGAGAGAAATCAGGGCCATGAACGGAGCCGAACAGGAAGTCGTAATCAAAAAGCTGAATCCGATTCTCCACGGTTTTGCCAACTACTACAGAGGGGTGGTTAGCAAAGAAACCTTTAGCTACATCACATACAGGGTGTGGCAATACCTCTGGCGTTGGGCCAAAAGACGGCACCCCAACAAAAACACCAAGTGGGTACGGAAGCGTTACTTCAAAACCGTTGGTGGCAACCGATGGACGTTTGCCTGCAACAGCGAACGCCGTGGCAGGGAAGCCCTGTTGACCCTCTACAACATGGAGAGCACCCCCATCGAGCGCCACATAAAGGTTAAGGGAGAAGCGTCACCGGACGACCCCTCACTGAGAGAATACTGGGAAAAGCGCCACCAAAAAGCTGGTAAGAGCTATTGGGAGAAAAACTCCCGCAACTACAAAATCGCTCAGAACCAGAACTGGAAATGTCCCATCTGTGGCGAACCCCTATTTAACGGAGAGGAAATCGAAACCCACCACATAGTACCTGTGTCCCGAGGAGGTCAAGACGACGTTGACAACCTTCAGCATCTGCACAGAACGTGCCACAAACAGGTACACTCCAAATCCAAGCGGAATCGCTCGAAGTAAGGCTTGAGCCGGATGAGCGCGAAAGCCTCATGTCCGGTTCTTAGGGGAGGGGCGGGGAGTAATCCCCAAACCTTACCCGAC
>CAZJNL010000870.1:0-2982 GCA_964546515.1 uncultured Oscillatoria sp. | reverse complement strand
GATGATGCCCAATGCCCAATGCGATGATGCCCAATGCGATGATGCCCATGTACTAACCTAAGTGCATACTGCTATAATATGGTATAGCAAGCCTCGGATCTCGCCGTGAGAGGAGTGGGAAACGGGGTGCAGCACTAAGGCTTGCACAATATAAGGTTGCCTTTGTCACCGACTTTTCCGTTGGTAACCCACCCGCTTACAGGAGATTCGATTTCCACCCAGTTGCGACCATCGACCGTTACAATGGTTGCCGGATTAGTGGTGATAGTCACCGTGTCTCCATTCGCCACACCTCCAATCCTGTCTGAATTAACAGTCGGTTGAGAGCGGATTACTAGACCTTCTTTGACCGATGCCTGGACTCGGCGACAGCGCTGATCTGCGCCACACACTTCCTTTCTCGGACACTCTGTAGTGGTTGGTGGTTCACCTGTGCGAGATATGCGACGCGCGGAGATAGTTATGATATCTATGAACCGGCCATTTTCCCAGCAGCCAATTTGGATTTTTCCCGTACTGGTATTAATCAGCTGAGAGTTAATTATGTACCAGTATTTTTCTGTCTTTTTCTTCTCTGTCCAGGGCGTTTCAATTTCGCCAAAGCACACATTTTCCAGATCCATCAGGTCGGTTCTGTCATTTTTCGACAGCCCAAACCGCAAATCCGAAGCCTTTATGTTTACCCAGGGCTGCCAATAATTCCATTCTGTATCTGGGATATTGTTAAGGCCATTTGGGTCAATAGGGTCGGCTTTAACCGACAAGCTGGCAGAAAGGATTAAGCCGCCTAGCAGGGTGCCGGTGATGGTTAATTTAAGCAATTTTTCAAGTTTCATGGCTGTATAATGCGATGATGCCCATGTACTAACCTAAGTGCATACTGCTATAATGTTCCAGCGCAGTCTCAAGCAGCTTATCGCAAGAATCAAACATTGACTTACGCAGCCTCCCGCACACCAGCTTCGCCTAAAGAGTTCATCTGCTGTTCCATCCGTGAAACCGCGTAGCTCAAGAGCAATCGCTGCTCGATATTGCGCTTGGCGCTCGGACAAGGCTCCAATCCCTCTTGCCAGCTTTTGGGACAAGCACCGCCGCAAACGGGAAGCATTCGGCAGGAGTAACACGGGTATTCTCCCTGACGGACTCGCTCGTTAAAGTTCCCCAATCGCTCGCGTTTACCGGGCATTTCTTTGCCTGATAGATGGCTAATCGCGTATTCATTAGGCGTGCCGTATGTTGGCACATACGAGACTTCGGTGCAATTGAAGATAGTGCCGTAAGCATCCACCAGCTCAGCCTGTGGCATAACAGCCATGCAGACAATCGGTTTCCGGGGTGGAATGAGTGCCGGTTTGAAACCAAGCAGGATCATCTCGCTGAGCCATCCGATTTCCTTAGCGGAAAACTCTTCTGGGGAAAGGGAACGGGTATGAGCATCGTTTCCCCAGGAATGAATCGGTGCTGTGTAGAAACTAATCCGCTCTGGCAAACCCTCTTCAGCCAACAATTGAAGAAGGGATGATACAGATTCAGAATTTTGGCGGTCAACGTTGCAGCGGACACTCAGCTGAACGTCCAGATCCTTGCGTCGCGCCAGCGCCAGAACGTTCGCAAAGATTTTATCGAAAGTTGGCATGCCATTCTTCTGCATTCGTCGGGCGTCATGGTATTCCGCCACCCCATCGAGGGTAATTTCAATGAACCGCACGCCCAAGTCGTTGACGATTTCGGTTGCTACCTTCTCTGTGAGCGCCAAACCGTTCGTCACAATTTTTGCTTCGTAGCTGCATCCAAAGCTTTCGGCTAAAGCCTGGAGCTTTGGGGTGAGCGTTCTCATTACTGAGATCCCTGCAAGAGGCTCCGCACCGAACCAGCCTATATAGAGTTCCCGAAACGGCTTGCTCTCAAGCTTTGCACTCGTGCGCTTTATCAACCGATGCTGGTCTTCATCACTCAGCAATTTGCTAGTATGCTGCTGGCCGCAGTAATGACAGCCCAGCTGGCAAGATGCTGTCGGCTGAATCACCAAATAGAGACTGTCATCGTTAATGGACGCGGCATCATTGCGATTGATAATTGTCGCCAATTCATCCTCGATAGCCGGGACTATTAGCTCAATCTCAACGAGATCCAAAAGCATTTTTTGGGGCAGCTGCTCGAACAGTCCAACCTCAATGAGGTTCCAGCTAGCTTCGTCAACAATCCGCACGCTTGCAGTACGGGTTGCATAAAGGACGCGCTTAGTACGTCCTTCTATTTCATCAAAGAAAGGAGGCGTTACCACTCGGTAATTGGACATTTTTAGGCTCATTTTTTTGCTGGAGTTGATTGCTAGAAAAGAAGAAGGGCGGGAACGCCCGATCCCAAGTTGCGATCATTCGAGTTGGCTAGAAAAGGGAATTGGGTAAACGCACTAGACGCGAGTAATTCCCCGTGTTTTCGTGTGCGTCGTCCGCTTGAAAGAGACGCGACTAATGGCGTTTATACGACTGAATGCCAATCGGGAGTTCGCGCCTCTTTTAGCTACAAGCAGGCACGAGCGCAGCTTTCATTAGCATGAGGCTCGCTCTTGTGATGCAACTCGGTAGTTCCCGCCTTTTTTAGCTACAAGCAGCCACGGTAGTGCTGAACAAGTAATGATTTTTGCCTTTTATCTCGCGCTCCAAGGCGGGTTCCATAAGAGCGCATCATTACTTAGTCAGATTTCACAACCACGAATCCAGCTACCATTCCCAGCAGCATACGTCTTGCCTAGTGCCGGTGCGCTGAGTTTTTCCAATGAGAACGATCCCACAGACTCCGGCGACTTCTGTATTGAGGAGTCAAGGTTCAATTTAGCTTGACTCAGTATGTCTCCCCAAACTGGGCTAGGCTGGATAATAATGCCAAGCGCAAGTTTAACTTGATTCGCTTTATTGATAGACATGGTAGTTTTTCCCTAAGTAAACAAAGTAGTTGGTCTGGGAGTAGAAGGTACAGCTC
>CAZJNL010000869.1:2483-2986 GCA_964546515.1 uncultured Oscillatoria sp. | reverse complement strand
TGGCGGGGGCACCGGCAGCGACACGACTTCCGGGGGCACCGGCAGCGACACGACTGGCGGGGGCACCGGCACTAACCCTGACCCGTTTTTCAACAGCGATTACATTCGCGACACCTACGCCGACCAACTGGCACAGGCATATCCCGACACTGACCTGGCAACTCTCACCGACGAGCAAGTTCAGGAATTTCTGAACAACCAGGCGCTCGAACAAGGGTTAAACCCGTCGCCGGTCGTGAACATTAAGTATTATGTGGCGACCTACGGCGAGGAGATTCTCAACTACTATCAAGACCAAGGACAGCAGGTTGCATCTGTTGCAGACCTGACCTACCAGCAGATCGTGGATTACATCCAAGGTCCCGGTCTGGAACAAGGGCTGAACCCCTCGCCGGTGGTGAACTTGAGCTATATTGCTACCACCTACTCGACGGAAATCCTGGAATACTACCAGTCTCTAGGGGTGGCAGTTGATATTGCCTCACTGAGCAACGCTCAGGTTC
>CAZJNL010000869.1:0-2383 GCA_964546515.1 uncultured Oscillatoria sp. | reverse complement strand
TGCAATTCCTCAATAGTGCCGGTGCCGAAGCTGGGGTGAATCCGTCGCCGGTGGTGAATGTCAGTTATATTGTCGCCACCTACAGCGAGCAAATCCTGGAATACTTCCAGTCTATTGGGGTGGAAGTCGCCAGTGCTGCCGAACTGAGCAGTGACCAGGTTCTGCAATTCCTCAATAGTGCCGGTGCCGAAGCTGGGGTGAATCCGTCGCCGGTGGTTGATTTCAACTACATCAAAGCGACTTACTCTAAGGAACTGATCAGCTACTTCGGCGTAACCTCTGTTGATGAGCTGAACTTCCAGCAGATTTTCGAGTTCGTGACGGAAGTCAGTCTGGAAGAAGGAATAAATACCTCGGCACTTCTGGACATCAACTACATCAAAGAAACCTACTCCGAGCAAATTCTCAGCTTCTATCAAGCGTTGGGAGTGGAAGTCGAAAACGTCGATGACCTGAGCTTCCAGCAGATTTTCGAGTTCGTGAGCGGTGCTGGAATCGAACAAGGGTTGAACCCGTCACAGTTCGTTAACTTGAACTACGTTAAAGCGACCTACTCCGAACAAATACTGAGCTTCTATCAAGCTCAAGGCGTTGAAGTTGAATCTGTCGCAGAACTGAGCAACCAGCAGATTTTCACATTCCTGAGCGGTGTCGCTCTCGAACAGGGGCTGAACCTGTCACCGGCATTTAGCTTCGAGTTCATTAAAGCCACCCACTCCGAGGAACTGATCGCCCACTTCGGCGTTACCTCCGTCGCAGACTTGAGCAACCAGCAGATCCTCGATTACATAACTACCACCGGCTTGCAAGAAGGGTTGAACCCCTCACCGTTTTTCAACTTTGACTACTATCAATCGGTTCACGGGGACGAACTGGCGGCTCACTACGATATCGAATCTATTGACGAACTCACCGACGAACAAGTCGCTGAAAGTGCGGTTGCTGTTAAGCTTCCCGTCTTCGATGTCGCTTTCTTCCGCGCTACCTACGCCGAACAACTGGCACAGTTCTATGGAGTCGCAGTTGAAGGACTCGCGGAGATCGCCGACGAGCAGGTGCAATCCTACATGCTCAGTGAGGGCGCAGACGAAAACCTGCAATTGTCCCCACTCGATTTGACCGGCTACAGCGAAGAGTTCGCCGACGCACTCAAGGAATTCTACGAGGTTGAGGCTGTTGCAGAACTCAGCCAGCAGCAGATTAAAGACTTCATGCTGGGCGAAGGACTGGAACAAGAAATTGACCTGACCGCTTACGTTCAAGTCGATTATTACCGCACCAACTTCTCCGCTGTACTTCTGAGCTTCTTTGGCGCAGCCACCATAGAAGAAGTCACTGATGAGCAGATTGCCCATTTCTTCTTCGGCGGCGCAACCCTGTCAATCGACTACCAATACTACCGCCAGACTAACGCCGAAACTCTGATCGCGGCTTTCAGTGTTCAAGATGTCGCGGAAATCAGCGACGAGCAGATCCGGAATTACGCCTTAGGCGAAGGGTGGAACCCAGAAGTCAAGCTGTCTCCCATCGACTTCGCCGGCTATCGCCAGCAACACGCCGCCGCACTGATTGAATATTGTGGCGTTACCGATGTCACAGAAATAGGCGATGACCAGATCCGCGAGTTCATGTTCGGTAAAGGCTGGGAAGACGGTATCAACCCTGTTGATTTCGTCGATGCTGCTGAAATCGACGCCATTAAGGCTAACAAAGCTGACCAAATCGCCGAACACTTTGGCATTCCGGTTGAGGGAGTCGCGAATCTTAGCGTCAGTGTGGTGCTGGACTTCGAGTTTGGCGGTTTGTCGCAAGATATTGATTACGACTACCTCCGCACGACCTACGAAACGCAACTGACCGAAACCTACGGCGTTGCTATCGACCAGATCGCTGACTGGCAAATTCTCGATTATGTCTACACTGAGAGCGTTCCCGAGCAAGGCTTGCCGGTGACTTCCTTTGATGTGGACGCCTATGCCTCTGCCAATTCCGCAGAACTGGTGGAATTCTATGGCGTGGATGATGTGCGCAAACTCAAGCACAAAGATATCCTCAAGTTCGCCTTCGACAAAGGCTGGAAAGACGGCATCAACCCGTCTGATTTTGTCGGGGAAGCCGAAATCGACGCCATTAAGACGGACAAAGCTGACCAAATCGCCGAATACTTTGGCATTACGGTTGAGCAAGTCGCTAACCTGAGCGCAAATCTGGTGCTGGACTTCCAGTTCGGTGGCTTTTCGCAAGAGATTGACTATGACTTCATCCGCACTGCCTACGCGACGCAACTGACGGCTTTATACACCGGCGTCGCTATCGAACAAATCACCCACGTCCAAATCCTGGATTTCGTCTACAGTCAGGGGTTAACTCTGGAAGGCTTCCA
>CAZJNL010000868.1:0-2993 GCA_964546515.1 uncultured Oscillatoria sp. | reverse complement strand
GAGCAGGTGATCGAACTTCACCTGACGCCGGAGGAAAAGGCTGCTTTCATGGCTTCTGCTGATGCGGTTCGCCAAAATGTGGCGCGGGCGAAAGAGATCATCGCCCCTGTGCCTGAGACTGTGTGAGGCTTGCGCCGCACAAGGGTGCGCTAAAAGGCGCACCCTACCAATCGTCAGACCGGCCTTGATCGCAACCAGCTGATTAATTTGACCAAACGGGAAACAGATCCCTTACGGGAGGCGTCGGGATAAAAGGGCGTGCGATCGCAGCTTAAGTACGGCAAAACCCAGCATCCGGGGTGATGTCGGTGCCTTGGCGACAGCACGCCTCCGACTGCCCTCCGTTAAAGGGCAACCCCTAGCGGCAATAGTTTGTCAGAGCAGTTAAAAACAGCGGGTAAAAAAGAAATTAATCTTCACACTCTTCACCGCTCAAAAGCGCTAGCAAGCCCAGGGGCACAGCCACAATCGGGAATAGCGTCAAGTACAGGAGCGTGCTCAAGCCGGTGTCGAGAGCCTTTGCGCCCTTAGCAAGGGCCTTTCCAGAAGCAGAGACGAGGTAAGGTAAGGAAGCGATTGCGGAGAGCTTGGTTGCGAACAGTGGAGTTTTCATACGGGTTGGAGTGTGAATCTAAAAAGAAATATAAACAATTTTCCATCAGACGGCTTTGGTTGATTTTGGGATTTTTTTCTCCCCAGGCAACCGTATTTCCACGGAGGATCGCTCGTCGGGTTTGAGCGCCGTTTGAGATTTAAGATTTAAGATTTAAAATTGTAGAGTGAGCCAAAGCCAAGCCAGCAGGCATTTGCAGCTGTTGTCAACCGTGCGCTCTCACAGTGAAATGGCAGAACTTGCCTGAACGCGATTTTACGGATACTGACCGCTGAAGCCACAAGGGGGGAGAAAAGGGCAACAACCGCCGGCTTTGCGTTTGAGCCACTGGCGAGCGTGCCTGCGTCAAGTAGGCTCTATAAAGGCAAAGGCTACATTGGGACATTTCGTGGCTGCTCTGGGGCAAAATAGCAATATGTGCAACAGAGCGACATTCGAGCGGTGGCGCACCGGCGTCGCTCTCGCTGGCGGGTAATGGGTGTTCAATGGCTGCACGCGCTCGCCAGCAACTCTGTGCCAAAGTGACGGCGTCTACCTTATTGTTCACATGTCTGAGGTAAAATTGCTAGATAGGGCCTCGGATACGGCTCTCGGACTCCACTGAGTACCTAACAGGAATTGCTATGGCCCGTGATTCCGTCTCTTCTATTAAAGCGCTCAACGCTGCGATTGCCAGTCACAACCCTTTTGACAGACTGCTGGCTGTCAGAGATCCACAGATTTGGAGTCAGGGATTGCCGGATGTGGCGGCGCTGAATGGCCACGCTGCCGGTGCGGTTTTTCAAGCCATTGAGCAAGTGGGGGCTGGCCAGGGCAAGGTGATATCAATGGCCATCACCGGCAGCGCCGGCACCGGCAAAAGTCATCTGATTCACCGCATTCGCCACCGGCTGCAAGTGGAAGGCAGTGGCTTATTTGTTTATGTTAATGCCAATTACTTCAATGAAGTCAGCTTGATTCGCTACCAATTCCAGCAAATCCTAGTCGATAGCTTGAGACGTTCGGGTTCGTATGGGGTGCTGCAGTGCCAGCAACTGGGGACGGATTTGGTCAATGGAGCTATTAAAGCGCTCACTCCTGAGGCTAAAGCCTTTACTCCTGTGGAACTGGTGAGAAAGCAGGCGGTTAGCAGCAAACCTAAAAATCAGGCTTGGGTGAACCAGGTGACAGAGGCTTTTTTCAAAACTCAACCGGACATTTCCGATCCGGATATGGTGCGGGCGATTGTTTGGACGCTGTGCAACGCTCAGGCTCCTTTTGCGATTAAATGGCTGGCTGGCAAGATGCTGGCACCCGGTCAGGCGGATGAGCTGGGATTGCCGAATCACAGCCGGGAAGAACGGGAGTCTTTCGCTTGGGAGACGGTGCAGCAAATTTTGCATTTAATTAGCAAATATTCCCCGCTGGTTATTTGTTTTGACGATCTGGATTTAGGGGAAACCGCCGACAACACGTTGAAACGGGAACGGGTTGTGGCTAGCTTGGTCAGGCGGTTGCTGGAAAGCCTCCAGATGACGAATCTCAAGTACGGGATTGTTATTCTCACGGCGATGACACCGGCAACCTGGAAGGAGAAAATTCAGCCCCTGCCGGCGGCACTGGTAACAGGTATTTCCGGGAAGGGAGATCCGATTGAGTTATGCGATACTGCTGGGGATTGGATTGTGGATTTAGTCACCTGCTGGCTGCAAAACTTTTATGCGGACAGACGCCTTACTCCTCCTGCGCCGATTTATCCTTTTGATGCCGGTCAGCTGAGGGCGCTGGGGCGAGAAAAGCTGACGGTGCGGCAGGTTTTGGAGTGGTGCGCCCTGAATTTTCGCCCAGCTGAACTTGACCCGCAGGAAAAGCTGGAGCGGGCTTTTGAGGGAGCGATGGCTGTCGAGCTGGGCGAGCGCTACTCGGATAATTCCCTGCTTGCCGGTGCGCTTTGTTTTGGCTTCCAGACGCTGGTGGGGAAAACGGTGGATGGGGTGACGGTTGAAGCGGTTGCCGGTGAGGTGAAACCGAAATCAGCAAATCGCGACTATATTAATTTTAAGGTAATTGTAACACAAAATGGAGAAGTTGTCAAGATAGGTGTGGCGGTTCTTCAGGACGAGCGCCGGCAAACTTTGGCAGCTGGGTTAAAACGCTTAACGCAATACGAAACGTTTGATTTGACCGGCGGCTGTTTGGTGCGTGACGCCGATAAGGCAATTCCGGATGGCTGGGAGGCGTCGGTGATACTGCACCGGCTGGTTGCGGATTTGGGGGGGAAATGGGTGGAGCTGAAAGCTGAGGATATCAAGCCGCTGGTGGCGATTTGGTCGGTTTATCAGGATTGGGCTGAGCAGCAGTTGAGTGAGGCGGAAATTTTTGAGTTTATCGCTCAGCGAAG
>CAZJNL010000867.1:0-2996 GCA_964546515.1 uncultured Oscillatoria sp. | reverse complement strand
AGCCCAGCCTCATTGCAGTTGTTGAGGACATCTATTTCGTCAAAGCAAATAATTGCCGTTTGGTAAGACGTCACCAAATTCAAGATTTGACGAACCGTATCAAGGGCTTTATTTTCTCCGTCTTGGTTGGTTATCCTGGGATTAGGCAATCCCAGCTCCACCGCATGAGATTGCTCCAGCTCTTCACCAGACAGCCATTTGATTGCAAAAGGTGCGCGAGTCTCTGAGAGCGTCCACAAAATAGCCCGGACAATATAAGGATCTGCATGAGGCTTGTTTTTGAGAACCGCTTCCGTCAAGTGTTCCATCAACTTCTTATTTTTAGCAAAAGCATAGGGAAACTTATTGGCAATCATATTAGTGGGTGAATTCTGCGTATTTGTAGCGGTGTTTACCATCGCTGTCGCCACTTCTTGCCACTGCATGACTCCTTGACTGCCTCGCTGTTTCAGGCTTTCTGCCAAAGTTTTCTGGAATTGGGACTTAATCAGGTTTAAGTCCCCATATTTATCGACGCTGGCATACACAAATACACCACCGCCCTGGCGCTCAAGCCGGTGGCGAATCCGGCTGATGATGTGACTTTTCCCCACTCCCTGCTGAGCAGTTATCACGAATGAAGTCACCTTATCCTGACTGGATTGACTTGTCCGAAACCGCTCAATTGCCTGAAAAACGGCATCAGAAGCGTGAGCGTTTAGGGTGGAAACATCAGGAAATCCCTCCCCCCAGACATCCGGATCTTTAACAATCGCCGGTTTGTCAAATGGGTTGTGGCTTTGGATGGCGGCGTGGAGGTCTTCTATCGGAGAAACTGGGTAATTTTCCATAGTAATTCGGATTGGGGGAAGGAACTGCAACAGAATTCAGGACACTCTAATTAACTCAATCGCTTGGCGTAGTAACGCAATCCGCCTCCTGGAATGACGAGCGAGTCTTGGCGCTTATCGGGGGTGATGTCTGGCACTTCTCCCCCCATCAGCTGAAAAATGTCCTTGGCTTGCATCTCCATCAGCCACTTGTTGAAGCGATCGCGGCTAACCCGCTCCCCAATCTCCCGCCGAATCCGGTAAATCGGCACCAGATTGTCAAGGTTGTAATCCCGGTTCAGCCGGTCGTAAACTTCCAGCACCACTTCTTTAAACACTTCATAAGCCCCAATTGCCGGCATCACAGACTTGACTTGAGCAGCCGGCGCACTCACCGCACTGTCCAACTGGCGAATCCACTTCAGCAGCGCCTTGACGGTTCGCGCTCCCCCACTCGCCTCATCCTCGAACTCAGACTTTTTCAGACCCTCGCCTAGCATATCAAGTCCCATCTCAGTCAGCGAGATTTTCTCGACTCGTTTTCCCTTGGCGATGGAAATTGCTCCTTCCTCTTCTAGTAGCTGATATAGGCTCTGATAATCCCCCGATTTTTCACCCGTCCGTTTCACTTTGCCAGTCAGGTCACTTTTGTTAACCTCCTTCTTCCCTTCCCCTAAATCCCATAAAGCAAGCAGCAGACGAGTTTTTACTTGCGCTTCAGGGTGATTATTTTCGTTGTCAGTGTGAGCTTTTGGCGACATATCGATAGATCCTGATAGTTGGGATAGGGACACAGTTTAAAACTTAGCCCCCTGATAAACTTATAGAACGCTTTTTCGCTGCTACCCGAGCCTATCCGGAAGGTTTTGTAAAAAAAATTTTCATTCCCAGGCTAATCCTGGAAACGGGTTCGCTCAGGGAAACGGGAGTCTTCCTCCCCTAGGCGTGCACGCGGGGAGGGGTTGGGGGTGCGGTTGACTCCCCTACCTCCCCTAGGCGTGCACGCGCAGGGGTTAGGGGTGGGGTTGACTCCCCTACCTCCCCTAGGCGTGCACGCGCAGGGGTTAGGGGTGGGGTTGACTCCCCCTCTCAAACCAACTCCCCGCGCAGAACCGTCACCGCCTGACCCCCCAGACACACCCGATCTCCTGCTAATCGCACCCGCACCACGCCACCCCGCGCCGACGCCTGATAGGCCACAAACTCATTTTTATTCAGCCTCGCACTCCAGAAAGGCGCGAGACAGCAGTGCGCCGAACCCGTCACCGGATCTTCATTCACCCCCGCCGCCGGAGCAAAAAATCTCGACACAAAATCATACCCTGGCGACTGCGCCAAACTCGTAACAATTACCCCCCGCACCGGCAGCGTTTTCAGCACCCCAAAATCCGGCTGCATCTGGCGCACTATTTCCTCTGAATCCACCTCTACCAAATAGTCAAACTGGTTTTTCCCCACATATTTCAACTCCACCCCCAAACCCTCTCGCAACAATTCCGGCGCACTTGCCGGTTCCGGCGGCTGAGCCGGAAAATTCAATTCAATCCAATCCCCCTGTCGCTCAGCCGTCAGCAACCCGCTGCGCGTGTAAAACCTCGCCTGCACTGCCGGTTCTAAATACCCCAATTCCCACAGAACATGCGCACTTGCAAGCGTGGCGTGACCGCACAAATCCACTTCCACTGTCGGCGTAAACCAGCGCAAATTGAACCCATCCTCAGCCTCCAGCAAAAACGCCGTCTCCGACAAATTCATCTCAGCAGCCACCTTCTGCATCCACCCCGCATCCGCCGGCTCACTCAGCACGCAAACCGCCGCCGGATTGCCGGCAAACGGTTTGTCTGTAAAAGCGTCCACCTGAATCAATCTTATTCCCATATTCCCTCTCCACACAATTGAGAAACCAGGTTTCTCCAAGAAACCTGGTTTCTATAGCTTAACCCGCCGCCTACATTTTGCGCAAACATCCGCAACCCACTTCTGC
This sequence comes from uncultured Oscillatoria sp., assembly GCA_964546515.1. Taxonomy (GTDB): domain Bacteria; phylum Cyanobacteriota; class Cyanobacteriia; order Cyanobacteriales; family Oscillatoriaceae; genus Oscillatoria. The sequence goes on along the minus strand of CAZJNL010000867.1, from coordinate 203 downwards.
ATTCCCATCCTCAGGCTCGTCGGAACAAGTAATTATAAAAAGTCCGCGAAGGCGGACTTTGTTTGTCTAGCCGCGATTTCAATCGCCAGGATATATTTGCTCAACAGGTATTTTTCACCCCCCAATAAATTAATAAACCAGGTGGTTTCTGTAGTTTAAACCGCCGCCTGCATTTTGCGCAAACATCCGCAACCCACTTCTGC
>CAZJNL010000866.1:0-2998 GCA_964546515.1 uncultured Oscillatoria sp. | reverse complement strand
GACATGATATGACACCTCTGATTCAAGATTAATTCAACCGGCACTGATAGAAGTGGCTCTGCGATAGCCCACCTCTGGAAGTCGATTTTCGACAGCTAGAAGGGGGCGCTATCACAGAGAGCCGGCACAGGCAAGATGCCGGTGCTACAAGAAATTGGCACGGCACAGGCGAGACGCCTGTGCTACGGGGTTTTCACTATATGCGGATGAAATCCTCGACGCCGATCGAGTTAGCCGGCACCCCATTGAGGGTGGCAAGCTGCTCATTGCTACTGGCAAGTTTGATATAAGTGGCACCGCTGTCAGAGGTAATTGTCAGCTGTTCAAAGGTTAAATCACCACGCAATACCAGCAAATCAATGCCATGTTGAAAGTCAGTGATTATATCACTCCTGGTGCCTGCTGTCAAGATGAACTTGTCGGAACCGGCACCGCCAGTAAGAGTGTCGTTGCCATCATCACCGGCAATCCAGTCATCCCCATCACCGCCGGTGAGGATGTCATTGCCTTTTCCGTCAAAAAGGGTATCGTTGCCGGTGCCGCCATCAAGGGTTTATCCCCCTTACCGCCTAACAGCTTTTCATTGCCTTCGCCACCACTGAGACTGTCAAAACCTTCGTCGCCACTGAGGATATCATTGCCAACATTGCCGGTGAGAATGTCAGCGCCTTTTCCGCCAAAGAGGGTATGGTCACCAAGGCAACCATCGAGTGTGTCATCGCCTTGATTACCAAACAGCAAATCATTGCCGTCGCCGCCACAGACTGTATCGTTGCCAATATCGCCGATAGCAATATCATTGCCACTCCCGCCTAGCAGGGTGTCATTGTTTTTGCCACCCAAGAGGGTATCGTCACCAATACCGCCATCTTTGGAAGTCATCGCCGGTATTGCCAAACAGCAAGTCATTTCCCTGATTGCCAAACAGATTGTCATTGCCAACGCTGCCGATGAGGGTGTCAAACCCACCCTTTCCGATTATAGTTTCACCGGCATCGCTCCCTGCAATCGAATCGTTTTCTTCCGTTCCATTTCGCTCAATTCCCACACTGTTGGGGCTGGTGATTGGGGGTTCGTTGATGCCGGTGGAGCAATTTACCCCAATTTTGTCGCAGATGCAACTGTTGTCAGCATTGGGTGCCGGTGCCGGTGCCGGTGCCGGTGCCGGTGCCGGCGTCGGAGTCGGCACTGGCGTCGGCACCGGCGTGGGAGTCTGCGTAACTGACAGATCAAAAGTATCGGCAACTGCCGCACCGGCACTATCCGTCGCCGTTACCTTAATACTGAGATTGCCAACATCCCCATTCGCTGGTTTGCAAGAGTTGGTGCGGGTTGCGGGGGTAAATGTTAGCCATGCCGGTTCTGGAGTGCCATCCGCTTTGCTGGCGCTATAGGTTAACTTGTCACCGGCATCCACATCGGTGAAGGTGCCGGTGGGGAAAGCGAAACTGAAGGCGGTGTCTTGCTTGGCGGTTTGATTGCCAATCGGGGTGGCAACGGTTGGCGAGCCGTTGACCGCTGTGACATTTAATATGATAGTATAAGCATGCGCACTGAAAGCCATCCCGTCACTTACGGGAAATTTAAATGTCGCGTACCCGGTTCCGTTAGCGTTCGCCGCACTGGTGAATCGCAGATTCCCAATATCAGCTGAGGCGATAACTGGGTTGGCGGTGACATTCGCACCGTTCAGCTGCAAAATTCCCGCTGCGGGGAGTTGGGTTATGGTAATCGAAGCGAGACTGTCGCCACTATCCACATCGCTGAAACTGAAGTCAGCCGTGGTGAAGGTGTAGGCGCTATCCTGATTCAGCGTAACTGTTTTGTCGGCAGATGTGGGCGGGGTGTTAAATGGATCCATCTCTCATGAGGCGCGGGAAAGAGGGTGCCGGTGGGCGAGAAAGCCTTCTCTCTTAAAGGGCGATATACTTGACCGCATTTTGGGAAATTTTTAGAGCTAATAAAAATTCAAGTCATAATAGGGAACGCTCTCACCGACCTGCTACTCTTGTAAAGACGCGATAAATCCCCTCCAACAGTAAGCTTCAGCAATATTGCTGTGTAAATTTTGCAACTTTTTTCAGAGCTTTTTCACAGATTGGCTGCCAAAGCTGCTTGACAAATAAAACTCTATGTGTTAAAAGCTTGCCGGTGAAGCGTCCCCATGAGAGCTCAGTTGCACTCCACCCCCGCAGAGGCGCTTCAACCCTACCTCTAGATATAAGGAAGCGCGAGCAGGCAGTTGGCTGAAAGGCTGAAAAGGGTAAGACTTATAATTTTAATAAGACTTGCGCCGCTTTGCAACTGCCATGCCGGCAGCCGGCTGGCAATAACTCGGCATTCCAGGCAAAACGCATCTAATTTGCTATTTCGTTATTTGGGTAACCGCCGCTTTTCCTCCTTTCCGAGAGAGCGTCCCACTCTTGAATCCGAGATACCCCGTCTCTACAATTAGCCGGCGCAGGCGGGCGAAAGTTTCTATAGGCGAGATTTCCAATCTCCAGTTCCCATCCCAAGATATCAGCCCTTCCACCCTACTGGCGGCGTTTTGCGTGAATCCGAGATTCCGTACAATATTAGCCCGCGCAGGCGGGCGAAAGTTTGTACAGGCGCGATTTCCAATCGCCAGCCCCCATCGCCCGCTCTCAGCCCAAAATATAAATTAAATGTTAAATGCCGCTTTCCTGGCCCACCGGCAGCAGCGAATTCCAGAAAAATTTTTTGCCTGGGGGGGTGAAAAATTTACCAAGCACCCCTATAATGAGAAACAACGTAAAGAAACGTAAACTCCACTAGCGCACCGGCACAGTATCTGGTATAGGCCAGTTACCAGCGCCAGTGCCGCCAGTCGGGTAAACTCGTTCTGTACTCATATCCTCTGGAGATTCCTCAATGACCATTGCAATCGGACGCGAGTCAGCCCAAAGAGGCTGGTTTGATGTACTCGACGACTGGCTCAAGCGCGATCGGTTCGTATTCATCGGCTGGTCTGGACTGC
>CAZJNL010000865.1:0-3004 GCA_964546515.1 uncultured Oscillatoria sp. | reverse complement strand
TGCCCCATGCCCCATGCCCCATGCCCAGTTAAATATGGGTCGCCCGGGATTCGAACCCGGAACTAATCGGTTAAAAGCCGAGTACTCTACCTTTGAGTTAGCGACCCTGGTACTTTTGTATTCCGCACACAATTAATCATAGTAGCACCCGCACACAGGATCGTCAAGGGGTTTTTCAAAAAAATTTTGCGCTGATGCGCACCAGGGTCTGGAGAGTGGCTCCGGGTTCCAAGCGAATCAGGTGCAAGCCGGTGTTGAGGGCGTTGCGGGGGGCGGTCCAGGGTTCCAGGCAGTAGAAGTCTTTGTCCCGGAGCGTCCAGAAGACCACAGTGGCGTAGATGGAGTTGTAGCTGAGGGTGAGGCGCAACCGGCGGCTGCGGTCGGTGACAGTGGCCGCCAAGCCAGTCAGCTGGCAAAAGGCGAAATCAATTTCGTCCTCACTGAAGTCAAAGGTGCCGGTGAAGGGATGGGTGGTTTGGGTTCTTTGATTGGTGTACTGGACAGCCGGGATCTCAAACTGCAGCTGGCTCTTGTCGGGAGCCAAAAAGTAGGGGTGCAAGCCGGTGGAAAAGGGCATCGGCTCCGCTGAGTGATTGGTGTAGCGCTGGACAATTTCCAAAACGTTGCCCTTGAGCTCGTAGCTGAAGGCCAGTTTGAAGTCAAACGGGTAAACGGCGCGCGTGATCTCGTTGCTTTCCAGAACCAGAGTGATGCCGGCGCACTCTTGCGTCACCCGTGAGCTGACTGTCCAGGGAAGATCGCGGGCGAAGCCGTGCTGTTTGAGTTTGTGGGTTTGGCCGTTGTGAGTGTAGGTGCTGTCTGGCAAATTGCCGCAGATAGGAAACAGAATCGGAATTCCACCCCGGACGCTCAACTCTGGGTGGGCAAACCGCTCTCTGTCCATATAGAGGATGTCCCGACCCTGTACCGTCCAGCCGGTGATGATCCCACCCCGCTCTGGAACGACCTCCAGCACCGACTCAGCTGCCGAGTCGGTGAGCAAGTAGGTTTTGTATTGCTGCTGTTTGACGGTGATCGCAAACACAGTGGTTAGTGGTTAGTGGTTAGTGGTTAGTGATTAGTTGCGGCGGCGACGGGGGCACCTGGCACTTGGCATGAGGCAGTGGGAATAGGGCCTCGGGCCCGAGGGCAAAAGGAAAACTCCTTCCCCTGTTGCTTGTTGCTTGTTCCGATGCCCGATTCCCCATGCCACATTAGCTCAGTCTATGCTAGCACCGGCAGTTGAATCGCCTTATTGCGGCCAGTGCGCCTGGAGTTAGACAGTGTAAAGGATGGGGAGGGATTTGCTGGCAGCTGACTCTGGTGTGCCGGTAAGGTGGGGGTGGTGGGCAAGGGTTCTTTGATAAAAGATTCCTTGGTAAAGGGGCCACTCTTGCCCTCGTCAGCCGGGCCTGACTGGGGTAAAGAGTCTTGCTCTTTCCCATTCTGGGGCTGTTCAGCGTCCTTTAAGTTATTTTTCAGAATCATATCGGAGGGAAACACCGGCATTTGGATCTGCTGGGTGTCGAACGGCAGGGGATTGTCAGCCGGCGCGGCGAAAGTGGGGGATGCCGGTGACGCCTCAGGGGAAGCGGCAGTGTCCGCTGACGGCAGGCGGCGAGTCTTGAGGATCGTCGGTGATGTCATAGGCCGGTCGAAGATGTGGGAAATCTCGTGAATCTGGTTGAGGATGCTCTCCCCGCGTTCGTCCTTAACCACCTTTGGCTGGTACTGCCTCACCTCCACCGGCAGAAACTCCACCTTCATTTGTTTCCCTTTCAGAGACACCTTCAAAACAGCCGTGTCGTAGTCGCTGCGGGAATTGCCGCCGAAAATAAAGTTCCCCAGAGAGTAGGCAATCGGTCGGTCTTTGTAAATTTCCGCACCCTGCAACACATGGGGGTGATGGCCAACCACCACATCTGCCCCTTGGTCAATGGTGAACTTCGCCAATTCCCTCTGCCAGTCTTCTGGATATTGTGCCAGCTCCACACCCCAGTGGTAATTGACAATAATCCAGTCTACCTGATTGCGAATCGCCCCTATATCCTGGGCGATCCGATCTTTGAGCAGGGGATTCGTGCCGGCGATCCCTTTGCCTGCGGGGTGATAATTGGGGTCATAATAACCCAGGTAGGCAATCCGCTGCCCCTTGACCTCGATAATTTCTGGGCGTCGCGCTTCTTTGATGTCTCGACCGGCACCCACATAGCGAATCCCAGCCTTGTCCAGGGTTTCCAGGGTTTCCTTGAGTCCGTCCGCCTCATAGTCCATCGTGTGGTTGTTGGCCAGGTTGACTAGATCCACACCCCCGGCGGTCAAGAACTCGACGGATTTCGGATCGGCTTTGAAGTTAAAAGATTTGCCCTTGAGCATCGTGGTGGCACCGGTGAGGGGATTTTCCAGGTTGACCATCGCCACATCTGCTTTGCGGTACTCCTCCAGCTGGGAGAAGGCCCATTTGTAATCCTTGCCGGCCACATCTGCAAACGAGTCCGAGAGGGTGACATCCCCAGCAAACATCAGAGTCACCACCGGGTCTTCGGGGTTAATCGCCGGATTGAGGTACTTCACCGGCACCGTTTCTAAAGCTGCCTTAACTTCTTTGGGGCGAATGGGATGGCTCAGTATCGTCGCCGCCGGTGAGGGGATGGGGGTGGAAGCTGGTTTGGCAGTCAGGGTGCTGCGGTAAGTAAACCAATAGCCCAAAATAAACGATGTTACTGCTGTCCCCACCACCAGCAGGCTGCGCAACATCTTAAAGGTGTCCCCGGAAGCTGGTTGGCTGGTGTGGGCCTGCTTTGGCTGCACCGCCCCTTTGGGGCGCTGCTGGTTGGCTGGGGTGACGATGCGGACTGACTGCTTCCAGAGAATATCTGGGTGGCCAGCCAGACGGGCCATGATGCTCACCCCGTCTATAACGTCTGAGTTGAGCCTCCAAATCTGGTGACAGATTGATTTGACGATGGTTTCGCGGGATTGCCCCTGTTGCAATTCGACTAAG
>CAZJNL010000864.1:0-3004 GCA_964546515.1 uncultured Oscillatoria sp. | reverse complement strand
GGTGGGACATGCCGGCAATCCCAAGAATGCGCTCAGCGAAATTATAGCCTGGACTGGCGGTCAGCCCTTTCTCACCCAAAAGCTCTGCAAACTGGCGCAAACTTTAACATCGCCCATTCCTGCCGGTGGGGAAGCGGCTGGGGTGGAAAGTCTGGTGCGAACGCGGCTGATTGAAAACTGGGAAGCGCAAGACGAGCCGGAGCATTTGAAGACGATACGGGCTCGCATCCAGAGAAATGAGCGATATGCCGGTCGGCTGCTGGGACTCTACCAGCAAATCTTACTCGAAGGAGGAATCCCAACGGATGACAGTCCCGAACAAATAGAATTGCGACTGTCAGGATTAGTGGTGAGGGAGTCAGAGAGGCTGGTCGTTTACAACCGGATTTACCAGGAGGTTTTTAACCGGAATTGGGTGGAGAAGGAATTAGCTGCGCTGCGCCCCTACAGCGAGAGTTTCAGATCCTGGTTAGCCTCCGGCTGTCAGGATGAATCGCGGCTGTTGCACGGACAGGCATTGCGGGACGCTCTGGCGTGGGCGGTTGCAAAAAGCTTGAGCGAGAAGGATTTCCAGTTTTTAACCCGCAGCCAAGACTGGGACAAACATGAAGTAGAACTGACTTGGGAAGCGGAAAAACGGGAAAAAGAGGCGGCTACCTATAAACTGAAGGCGCAAACAAGAAGTGTGGCGCTGGCGGGGGCGATTGCCGGTGTGATTGTGATGGCTATCTTTGCGGGTCAATCAAACTATCAAAGACAGCAAGCGCAAATTTCTGAAATCCAAGTCCTGAATTCATTATCGCAAGCTCAGCTGCTCTCTAACGACCAGCTGGGAGCTTTAATCACTAGCGTGAAAGCCGGCAAGTCCGCACTCAGTACAGGAGCGCCGCCCTCACTGAAAACTGAGACATCGAACCGGCTCGCAGAGGTGATCAGCGCCCTTCAGGAACGCAATCGCTTGCAAGGGAACACTGCCGATATTTGGAGCGTCAGTTTCAGCCCGGACGGTCAAACCATAGCCTCGGCAGGCTTTGACAATACCATTAAACTGTGGAACGCTGACGGCACGCTGCGGCGAACTTTGTCGGGGCACAGCAAGGGGATAAAGAGTGTGAGTTTCAGCCCGGACGGTCAAACCATTGCTTCAGCTGGTTTTGACAGAACCATCAAACTCTGGAGTGTTGACGACGGTCGCCTGCTAACATCCATTCCGGGGTGCGAACCAGATGAAAAACAGTGTCAGGGACATCGCGACATCATCAATAGTGTCATTTTCAACCCTCAAGGTACGCTCGTCGCTTCTGCCTCTGAGGACAAGAGTGTAAAACTCTGGAGTCCCGATGGCAAGTTAGTAAAAACCATAAAAGGGTGCGAGGAGGATGAGAAAAAGTGTAACGGGCACAGCGGGGGGGTGCAGGGCATCAGTTTCAGCCCGGACGGTCAAACCATTGCTTCTGCCTCTGCGGATAAAAGCGTCAAACTCTGGAGTGTTGATGGCACCTTGCGGACAACCATAAAAGGGTGCAAAGAGGAGGAGAAAGACTGTAAGGGGCACTACAGCTTGGTGATGGCTGTGAGTTTCTCTCCCAACGGTAAGATGCTTGCCACAGGGAGTGCTGACAGTATTGTCAAAATCTGGAAACCGGATGGCACCTGGGTGAAAACTATGGCAGGTCACAATGATGCGGTTACGAGCCTGAGTTTCAGCCCTGACGGTGAGATGTTAGCCTCGGCTAGTAAGGACAAAACCGTCCGGATCTGGACAGCGGATGGCTTGCTGGTCAAAATTATCAGGGGTCATACGGGTGTGGTAACATCGGTCAGTTTCTCGCCAGACAGCCAGGTGCTAGCTTCAGCTAGTCTTGATAAAACAGTAAGGCTGTGGAGCACTGATCGAGATTTGTTCAAAGCCGTCATAGCGCATATTGCCGGTGTTCGCAGCGTCAGTTTCTCACCGGAGGGTAAGATGTTTGCCTCCGCCGGTGCTGACAATACTGTGAAACTCTGGAAACAGGATGGGACGTTGATTAAAACCATAAAAGGCTGCCAAAAGGAGGAGCGAAACTGTCAGGGGCACACCGACCAGACAGTGCAGGTCAGTTTCTCGCCCAGCGGTGATATGTTAGCCTCAGCGAGCGCTGACAAAACTGTGAAACTGTGGAAACGGGACGGCAGTTTAATCCAAACTCTTAAGGGGCATACGGACTGGGTGAGGAGTGTGAGTTTCAGCTCGGACGGGAAAATGCTAGCTACGGCTGGGGATGACAAAACTATCAAAATCTGGACTTCCGACGGTCGCTTATTGAGAACCCTTGAGGGACATAAAGATTGGATCTACAGTGTGAAGTTCAGCCCCTCCGCGCCGGTACTGGCTTCGGCAAGTCGCGACAAGACGGTCAAACTCTGGAGTCTTGAGGGGGATTTGCTGAAAACTTTACAGGATAAAGATTGGGTAGTTGGTTTGAGTTTCAGTCCTGATGGTAAGATGATTGCCACAGGCGGTTTCGACAGGACGGTGAAACTCTGGAGCGCTGACGGTCGCTTGCTGAAAACTCTAGAGGGTCACAACGACTGGGTGAATGGGGTGAGTTTCTCTCCAGACGGTCAGCTGATTGCTTCCGCCAGTCAAGACAATACGGTGAAACTGTGGCGGATTGACGGTACGCTGCTGAAAACTATAGAGGGGCACACCGGCCCAGTTTTGACTGTGAATTTCAGCCCTGACGGTAAGATGCTAGCTTCTGGCGGCACTGATACATCTGTCAGGCTCTGGCGTATAGACAGCTCAGTCAAGCAAGTTTTGCAGTTGGACGCTCTCCTGCAGAAGGGTTGCACTTGGCTTCACGACTACCTGAAAACTAACCCCAGCATTAGTGAGAGCGACCGGCATCTCTGTGACGGGATTGCCACTCAAATTAAGTGAATGGGGCATTGGGCATGGGGCATGGGGCATTGGGCATGGGGCATGGGGCATTGGGCATGGGGCATTGGGCATTGGGCATTG
>CAZJNL010000863.1:0-3005 GCA_964546515.1 uncultured Oscillatoria sp. | reverse complement strand
CTAGGGGGACGCCTTTGGTGGCTGCAATGAGTCCCGATTTTGAGCCAGGGTGGCTTGGATGCGGGGTGTTTGCAGGAACTTTTGGGTGTCTGCGAGCAAGCGAGCGCCCCAGAGATTTTCCTTGAGAAACTTTAAATCCGCGTAGCGAATGTCCAACTTCAGGGCTGCTTCTCCCATCCCTAAGCCCGGCTCGCGCTCGCCTTTGGTATAAAGGGCGACTGCCAGCGCCAGTTTGGGCTCGGCTGCTTTGTCGTCAATGGCCAAAGCGGCTCGCCACTGCTCGATCGCCGCTTCGATATCGCCTCTCTCGTATTTGACCAAGCCAATATTGTTAATCGCTGGCCAGAAGTTCTTCTCCTGCGCGAACGCTTTTTCATACTGAGCTACCGCCTCCTCAAACTGATTCAGCTTGTAGTAGGCATTGCCCAGATCGAATAACGCTCCGGGCGCATTTGGTTTTAATTTCAAACCGGCAGAGAGCTCCTCAATCGCCGCCGCGTAGTTCTCCTGCTGAAAGCGGGCGGATCCCAAGGCAAACAAAATCCCAGCACTGTCAGGATTGAGGGAGCGAGCGAGCTGCAGGGCTTTAACTCCCTTTTCCAACTCATCGGTTTGGATGTACAAACTGCCGAGAAGCGCCCAGGTTTGATAACTTTTCGGTGCCAGCTGGGTGGCCAGCTCGGCTCTGGGCAAAGCCAGTTCATATTGCCTGAATCGCGCCAGCTGCTCCGCTTCCCCTGCGATACTCATGCCCGTTCTCTCCATCTGGGCCGAGTCTAGTTGCAAGGTGTGGGACACGAACGCCTGTCCAAAAGCAGGCTGAGCAATACTCCCTAAACCGAGAGTGATTAACACACTTACGAAACGAATACGCTTGGGCACAGTACAGCGCATGTAAAAATGCAAACGGTTTTCCGCTAGCTTAGACCATCTCAGTTCAATCTTGACAAAAATCTCATCGCAAGGCTAGTCCTGAGGAGCGCACCGGCTGTCTCTCTCCTCACGCTTCCGCCTTCCCACACCCTCTCCTCAAACCGGCAACGTGCAGCCTTTCGGGGCGACTTTGGGACTGTGTTTTGCCTCAGAAGCTGCCAATTGCTTCTATTTTACACCCAGCGGGGCCTCCACCGGCTGCCGGTGGAGAGAGCCGGCGCAAAGCCGTCAGGCCCATTTCGCACGCCTCTTGCAGCCCCACTCAGGGCAGGGTTGCGGATCTGTCCCGAAAGGGACAAATCTGTCGGGAGCGCTCTGTTAGAGTGGTTTTAACTCAGGTGGCAAACAACCTGTGTCTGGCAATGTGCTATTTTCTACAGATAGCGCCCAGTTCGTTTGTATGAATCCCTATCAGGAATTGAAATATTATCAAGTTAAACGACAAGCGCCACAGGAGTTCCCCATGTCTGAAGTCACCACCCCTGCCAATCAATCCTACGACGCCAAACAGATCACCCTTGGACATCGATAGCCGGTATTGTGCCAGCACCGGCTATCGATGTAGAGGCTGATTGCGAAGCATCGAAGGCATACAGCACTGGTGTAGATGCTGAAGCGCCTGCAGCTGCGACAGCACCGAAATTTTAGGTGCCCCAACTTGAGGCGGCAGAACTCAACTCTGAAACTGGAAATCCAGATGATTTCCGCTCAATGGCTCAGTAACTCACCCCACCGGCAGCCGCCGTCACAGTATCTGACGAACTCGTGCAAAAAGCTCTGGACATTGGACAGCCTGCTGAGTGAGCCTGTCTGTATTTTTTTACCTTATCATTAGACTCGTTTGCAGTCAAGGCGGGTTTATCTCGGATATCTGCCAAAGCCCAAAGATTATCTGTGAACCCGCCCCTACTACAAACTGATTTGGCAAGAAGTCTATTAATTTCTCTCCCCTTAACCCCCCTGACTCGAAGGCAGCTGCGTTCGAGTTGGGCGGGGGATACCGGCTGCCGGCTGCCCTCTGTCTTTCTTTAGGAGTCTCCAGGCTGCAAGCTTCTTATCACATCAATCAGTTCCTTGGGGGAGTCGATCAAAAAATCTGGGTTGTGCGCCGCTAACACTTGTCTTGAATTAAACCCCCAACTCACTGCAATAACCTCGATATTACTTTTTTGGCCGCCTCTATATCTCTCGTTTCATACCCCACATAAATAACCTCTTATGGCCGCAAATTTTCCAGGCGCATAAATTTATTAAGCCATCTATTTTTACAAATATTGCCGCTCCCGATTGAAGAAAATCAAAGCTATCTAGCAGCCCTTTCGCTTCCAGAAATATTTTGACGTTTTCCGAATATTTATAATTAATTATTACCAGCGCCTTGATTTTTTAACTCAATTACAGCTTCTTTTAAGCCCTGAAAAGTATTTATTTTATCCAGCTCTCTCTTTAACTCTTTTTTGACTTTCCGAATCAGAAAGGGTAGCTTAAAGATGGAGACGCGGGACTGCTGGATAATTTGTCTGGAGCTTAAATTTTTAATAACCTCAAGCTCCTCTTCAGTGGTTGGCTTATAGCCAAATTCTCCGGCTAAACGATTAGTAATACAGACTACTGCATCCAGGGGGGCGGCCACGGTGCCATCAAAATCAAAAATAATTACTTTTACCGTCATAGGTGCGCGGGGAATATCTACAACGCCAATCGGTTCTGGTAAAAGTTTATACCGTCAGGAAAATTAAAACTTGAAAATTTCAAATTTCATTTCTCACGGTTCCTCAGATTAGCCCGGGCATTGCGCCGCAGCATCTCTGGTTTAATCCGCCGCAGTGCCGACGCCTGGAAGCGCCGGTCCCACTCTTCATCCGATATTTCAGCTAGTTCTTCCAGTTTGGCAGCAACATTCCCGGGGTAAGGCTGAAATTCGGCGCAGTCTGTTTCTTTGGCGAAGCGCTGGTTCCAAGGGCAAACGTCTTGGCAGATATCGCAACCGGCAACCCATCCCTGCAAGTGGGACGTGATGGCATCCGGTAATTTTTCCGCCCGATTCTCAATAGTATGGTAAGCGATGCACC
>CAZJNL010000862.1:0-3014 GCA_964546515.1 uncultured Oscillatoria sp. | reverse complement strand
TATGCTGAGAGCTATTTTATCAAGGAATTGTTAAGCCCGACAGGGGGCCAGAAACCGGGTTTCTTCTGTAGGAGGGAGCTGTTTTCGCGCTTACCCAGTACAAGAAACTCGGTTTCTTGAGGGTACTGAGAAATCCGGTGAGCGTAGGGGCGGGTCCCCGTGCCCGCCCCCTTCCAGGTTCCCTCGTTTACCTCGTTGGGAACGCGCCCCTGGAGGCTCTGCCTCCTTTGTGTAATAAGCCGATTAAAAGCGTAACAGCTTATTACAGAAGCGTTTACTATCTCAGAAATTTGAAATGGCCAAAATAGAGGTTAAGGCTGCAATAGGGGTTCGATTTGCTGCGGGGAAAGGACTTTGCCTTTACTCACGACTTTGCCATTCACTGCGAGGGCAGGGGTGGATAAGACGCCCCGTTTAACAATTTCAACTGGGTCGGTGATGTGCAGCACTTCTACTTCCAAACCTGACGCAGCAACCGCCCGCCGCGCATTCTCTTCTAGATCGTAACACTTTTTGCAGCCAGAACCGAGGATTTCAATTTTGATATTGCTCATACAGCACTCCGTTTTTTTAGTTAATGTCACACTTATGTTTGCCGTGTGGGGCGGGTTTATCAATGTTATCTGTTTGTGGCAGACATTTCGGGCGAACCCGCCCCTACAGGGTGGGGGTGCCGGGGCGGGTTTATCAATCTTATCTGTTTGTGGCAGAGATTTCGGGTGAACCCGCCCCTACAGATCCAATTAATGTTACCACACGCTCCTTAATTTCATCCCGCACGCGGCGAAAGGTTTCCACCGGCTCTCCGTCGGGATCGTCCAGCTGCCAATCTTCAAACACTTCCCGCAGCACCCAAGCTTCTGGCAAATTCACCCCGCACCCGCACAGGGAAATCACAGCGTCCCAGTCTTCCGGATTGAAATCGCTCAGCTGCTTAGAACTCTGGTTGCTGATATCAATCCCAATTTCAGACATCACCTGAACCGCTGTGGGATGCACCTGACTCGCTGCCAATCCAGAGCTAGCAGCTGAAATTTTTCCCTCCCCTAGTATTCTAGCAAATCCTTCTGCCATTTGGGAGCGGCAGGAGTTTTTCTTGCAAACAAACATGACTCGTTTCATCTTTTCCCTCAACATAGATTAGTAGGGTGCGTTCCCTTTCCCTGGCAGTTTACCGGCAGCTTAGAGAAGGGGGAACGCACCCTACCCCAGGCTTCTTCCTCCTTGGCGCTCTTGGCGTCTTGGCGGTTCATTAACCCTAAATTTCCCCCAATAAAACCCTAGCCCTCCTAATAGCAGCGTGGGTCGCGCAAGGTGGCCTTTTCTGGCTCGCGCCGGAACCAAAAGGCGGTGCGCTTGCACAATTCTACTAACATCAGCATCACCGGCACTTCGATTAAGACTCCCACAACTGTAGCCAGCGCCGCGCCCGAATTCAACCCAAACAGCATCACCGCTGTGGCAATCGCTACTTCAAAGTGATTGCTCGCCCCAATCAGGGCTGCCGGTGCGGCATCTTCATAGGACAAATTCAGCTTCAGCGCCGCCACATAAGAAATCAGAAAGATAAAGTTGGTTTGGATGAACAGGGGCACGGCAATCAGCAGGATGTGCAGCGGATTGTTAACAATTAGCTCGCCTTTGAAGGCAAACAGCAGCACTAAGGTAATCAGGAGAGCGCTAATGGCAATCGGATTGAGATACTGCAAAAACCGGCGCTCAAACCATTCTTTGCCTTTATTTTTGAGAATCCAGTGCCGGCTGTACATCCCAGCTGCTAATGGCAGCCCAACATAAATTATCACCGACAGCACAATAGTTTGCCAGGGCACGACTAAATCGTTCGCCGCCAGCAACCACCTCCCCAGCGGCGCGTACAGAAAGAGCATCGTCAGCGAATTCACCGCCACCATCACCAGGGTGTGTCCCTGATTGGCATAGGAGAGATACCCCCACATTAGCACCATTGCGGTACAGGGGGCAATGCCTAAGAGAATTGTGCCGGCAATATAAGAATTGTACAGCGGAACTTCGCTGCCCCGGAGCAGTTCCGTACCGGCGAGGAGTGGGCGAAACAGCCACGCCAAGAAAAACTGGGCGAAGGCTACCATCGTGAACGGCTTAATTATCCAGTTTACCACTAAGGTGAGGATGACTGGTTTGGGGGCGCGGATGGCATTTTCTGCCTGGGTGAAGTCAATCTTCACCATGATGGGATACATCATAAAAAACAGGCAGATGGCGATGGGGATTGAGACTTGATAGACGCTCATGGCATCGAGCGCCACCGCTACGCCGGGAAACAGCCGGCCTAGGGCGATGCCGGCTATTATACAGAGAAACACCCAAAGGGTGAGATATCTTTCAAAAAAACTCAGCCTCGCGCCGGCTTTAACGGCTGACGCACCGGCTTCAGAATTGTGGGAACTCATTGGCATTACTCGTCGAGGGATTGCCTCGCTCTCCTTCATTTCAAGAAAGTTTGATACATTGAGCCGCAAAACTCCGCCAGAAGTGGGTTGCTCCTAGAGGGAACGCACCCTGCTCCTGTGTGCTTTTGAGATAATTTAGGGGTACAAGGCTATCGTATCAAAAAAAATTGATTAGTAAAGCGCAGTCAAACAAAACTTAATATTTCGGGGGCTAGTCGCAGGAGCGAGCGGGCAGGACGGGACTGAAGCGGCGGCAATCGGCGAGGTACTGTTCGAGGGCGGCAAACTGGGGCGGGTTGAGGCTATAGTGCATCCAGCGACCTTCCTGACGGGCGCGGACGAGGCCGGCGTCCTTGAGAGTTTTCAGGTGGAAAGACAGCTTGGACTGAGCCACCTGGAGCACTTCGCAGAGTTCGCAGACGCAGAGCTCCCGCTGCTGCAGCAGTTGCAAGATTTGCAGGCGCAGGGGGTCAGAGAGGGCGTGGAAGCCGGAGACAATCTCAGCCGGTGCTGTCGTCGAGGTCTGAAACATCAGCTTTTTTCAACCGTTAACTAGATTTTAACCTGACCTGGCGCGTCACC
>CAZJNL010000861.1:1357-3016 GCA_964546515.1 uncultured Oscillatoria sp. | reverse complement strand
TGTTTTTTATATAACCTGTATCTTTTTGTGGGGGGGGGGGGGCGAAGGACGCGCACCGCGATCCCGCTTCGCTATCAAAAGCGGAGAGGGGGAGTAAGAGGAGGTTTAGGTGAGCCGGCAAAATTTGCGCTCATCCTTCTACTGCGCAACGCCAAATTATCTGCCGGTGGCGGATGGCGACGGGATGCCGGTGACTGTCAGATTGAATTCCTATTAGGAATTTACATATATATCGCGTCTAAATCCTTCGTGTAAATTTCAGAAACCCGGTTTCTTAAAGAAACCGGGTTTCTGGCCTGCCAGCGGTTGCGCAAATCATTTAGACCGGCTATAGGGAAGGGGTAGAAGAAAGTTGCCTGCCTTTGCAAGCTGCAATGCGCTACAGTAAACTTCTGTAAATTTAGCGATTCTTTAGAAAGTAATTAACAGTCTTAAAGCGGATAAAAACAGGAAACTTTTTGGAGAAAATATCCGCTTTAGGGGTGGCCCAGGATAAGAAACCCGGTTTCTTTGGGCTTCAAACCAGATTGCCGTTGCCGTCGCGACTTTTTAGGTTATAATGATAAATAATCGAGAAATTACCGAAGTAGCGATCTGAGAATATGTCGGTCGAGCTGACTGTTGAGACAAGCCACGAAACCGCCGTGGCTGAGGAATGGGAACCCCCCAGAGTCAAAGGTTATCGAAAAAAGCCGGTTTCTACAAAAAACCGACTTTTTGCATAGGGTTAGGCAAAGAAACTCGTAACAGGAATATTACCCAGAGCCGGTAATGCTCCTGAAGAGCCGGTGATATTGATTACTAAATCGTTACCAGACTGAAAACCAGCGGTAGTATCATTCACCACTAGGTAAGTACCGGCAATGGCGGAATTTGTCGCTACAACCAAAGCCGCGCTATTAATTCCGAGATTTTGGTTGTTAACTAAGGCTCCATTGGCATCGGTAAATACTTGAGTGACAAGACTTGTTAAGTTGGTGGCAGTATTGTTATTCGCAGCGCGGCTAAAGCTGGTGGGGGCACTCATGGCGGCTCCACCTTGGGTGAGGAGGTCAATCTTATCACTCCCAATGGCAAAATCGGTAATGCGATCGCTCGCCGCTACTGTAGATTGACCAAACTGGAACACAAACGTGTCCGCACCGGCACTACCAGTTAAATTATCTTGACCGGCACCACCATTTAGGGTATCATTGCCAGCACCGCCGGTGAGAGCATTATTCGCACTGTTGCCGGTAATGGTGTTATTGAGATCATTCCCCGTACCGTTAATTACTCCCGTTCCCGTCAAGGTGAGGTTTTCGACATTAGATCCCAAGGTGTAGGCAATCGAAGATTGCACCAGGTCTATTCCTTGAGATGCTTGTTCATTAACAACATCTCCGAGGTTCCCGACCACATAAGTGTCGTTACCTGCTCCACCAATAAGAGAATCGGAACCTGTACCACCATTTAGGATATCGTTGCCAGCGCCGCCATTTAGGGTATCGTTGCCAGCATCGCCATTGAGGGTGTCGTTACCCGCACCACCATCAAGAGAATTATTGGCACTGTTGCCAGTAATGGTGTTATCGAGATCATTACCTGTACCGTTAATGGAGGCTGTTCCCGTCAAGGTGAGGTTTTCGACATTAGATCCCAAGGTGTAGGCAATCGAAG
>CAZJNL010000861.1:0-1257 GCA_964546515.1 uncultured Oscillatoria sp. | reverse complement strand
ATTGCACCAGGTCTATTCCTTGAGATGCTTGTTCATTAATAACATCTCCGAGGTTCTCGACCATATAAGTGTCGTCACCGGCTCCACCAATAAGAGAATCGGAACCTGTACCACCATTTAGGATATCGTTGTCGGCACCACCATTTAGGGTATCGTTACCCGCACCACCATTTAGGGTATCGTTACCCGCACCGCCACTCAGGTTATTTTTACTCCCATTGCCAGTGATAGAATCGTTATTTGCAGTGCCGGTGACATTGACAAAGTTTTCAACGGTGAAGGTGAGAGAACCCAATGAAGGAACGTTAGCCGTGAAGTCATTGGTGGCAAGATTGACATTTATAGACGCTGAACCTGAGGCGGAAGAAGCATCTATCGAGTTGGCTTTACCTATAGTACCAACAATTTGTTCTACAGAAATTAGCTGATCGGAACCGCCTCCGCTTTTAATTACTACTCCAAAAGGTGTCAGTGTGATAGCTTGGTCGAAGATACTGTAATTAGCTTGATCTAGGCCATCACCACCATCGAGGATATCGTTGCCATCCCCACCATTGAGGGTATCGTTGCCATCCCCACCATTGAGGGTATCGTTGCCAATACCACCGATGAGGATATCGTCGCCAAGATCGCTGTTGAGGATATCGTCGCCAGCACCACCATTGAGGGTATCGTTGCCAGCACCACCATCGAGGATATCGTTATCAGGACTACCATTAATGACTGTTCCTATTACCTCATCTTCTGGTGGGTCTGGTTCTGGTGTTGGGGATTCATACCAGGGGTCTGGTAAATAGGGGTCTGGTAAATAGGGATCTGGTGTTGGGAATTGACCCCACCAAAAGTATGGGTCATTATATTCGTAAGGAGGCATAGATATTTCTACTCGGCTGGCGATTTCCTAATATCATATTCTCTATTTTTTAGCTTTGACAAGCCTAAAACAGTACATCCAGTACCCAATTTCCCTAACTATCCTGGAGCAATTTGGTAGGATTTGGCAGGATTCGGTTGACAAAGTAGGATTTGGTAGGATAAGGTACACAAAACCTTGCTCTTGTCCTGTTCCCCCAGATATTCCACCGATAATCTCCCCCCCGCCCAGGGGCGGGCACAGGAACACCGGCCCCACAAAAAGGGTGAAGGGCCACCCACCCGTGGTGTCCCTTCCGCTGGTATGCTAAGGTGAGACATCTGCGCCCACGCCATCCAGACGTAGGACCTGCGTCTCGCCTGTCCTCAAAGGTGTCCACCGGA
>CAZJNL010000860.1:0-3017 GCA_964546515.1 uncultured Oscillatoria sp. | reverse complement strand
GAGTCAAGCCTGGGAGCAACTGCGGCAGCACCGGCGGCAGATTGTACTCAAAGAGGAAGTATTCATCCGCCACCAAGCAGGCAAACAAACAGTGGTAGACGATTAAAAACTGGCACAGCTCCTCAAAATCTTTCTTGCTGACAATATAGTTGAGTTCAAGCTCCTGCGCATCAATCCCCGCTTGCCTGAATCGCTCCTCCCGCTGCAAAATTTCCCAATTTTTCAGACAGTCGCCGCCAAAAAGCCGGTCAACTTCCTCCGGTTTTTCACCGGCAGCTATCAGCTTGGCCCGCGTTTCTGGCCACTTGCCGGCGCGAGCCTTTGCCGCTTCATACAGGATATCGCG
This sequence comes from uncultured Oscillatoria sp., assembly GCA_964546515.1. Taxonomy (GTDB): domain Bacteria; phylum Cyanobacteriota; class Cyanobacteriia; order Cyanobacteriales; family Oscillatoriaceae; genus Oscillatoria. The sequence continues at coordinate 2,671 of CAZJNL010000860.1, read as the reverse complement.
GTAAGGCAGCCGGGAGATAACCGGGCGATAGCGATATTTGGGCCAATTCAAACTCCAGTAAGCGACCCGGAAATTCAGATAATCCCCATCCACTTCTGATTCAAGCACCAAAGTCGGCTCAGATTTCAGCGCGGCAAACAGGGCTTTGATACTGGCTTCGCTGTGATAAGTCTTGCTCACCCAAGCGCCCCCCACAAAGTCTAGCGCTCTGCCTTTTTCGGAATAGTCCAGTAAAAAATTCCGCAATCCTTCCGCCAGAGTAAGCTCAATATCTGGGAATCCCTTGTCGGCACTCGCCGCACTGGCAAATCGCTCAAACTGAAGTTTGGGGGGAGCGAAGAAAATCCGCAGGGGAACGATAGCGTCGCCCGCATGGGAGTTGAGGATATCGGAAGCCACCAGCCAAATCGGCGAGTTTTCCAGCCTTTTTTGCTCTTCGATAACCTTGAGGGAAGTTTCCCGCTGGTAGGCGGCAATTTCTCGCTGGAGTAGGTGGTTCAGCTCTAGCAATTGTAACTGGAGGGCTTTCTCCTGTTCCAAGCGCCACCGCTGGAAATCGATATTTTTGTCGTTCATGGCGATTTGCGCGTTCTGAATGTACTCTTGCAGCTCTTTCGCCCGTTCGTGATTGAGTTTGGCCAATTCAGCCTGAAATGCCTGATTTTTCTCTTGCAGCTCTTTTGCCCGTTCGTGACTTTGCTCAGCCAGCCATGTTTGATAAGCCTGATTGTTCTCTTGCAGCTCTTTCGCCCGTTCGTGACTTTGCTGAGCCAGCCACCCCTGAAACTCGCGATTTTCAGCTTGCTGTAAATACTGAAGCTTCAGCTGCGCCACCTGCATTTCATCCCGCCGCTCTGCCAGAGCCGTATTGGCAGCTCCAGTTATGGCTGTGTTTTTTGCTTGCTGTTCAGCCATATACATTTGCGGGGCAACACGAGAATTGGCCCAATCTCCTACTGCTCTCGCCCCATTCCTAAGCCATTGCCATAAATTTGCCATTTTATTCTCCTTTTAGTCACTGCATACAGATATTTTGGGTTGTCAGCACGCGGCAAACACCCGCGTCTCTCCAGAAAAACTGGACATGACAAATCCTACTGAACGCCGCCCAGATAAACGAGAAGCATATAAGCCGCCCCGCCCACAACCCCCTTGGCGGTTTCAAAAACCCCCACAACCGCCGAGTTGTAAACGTGTCCTTCCCTATCTACCCCTCCCACACACTTATCGTGCCGGTCATAGATTTTGCCGTCCGTGCCGGCATATCCCAAGCAATCATGACTGGAATTGTACACCGAGCGGTCGCGCACATAACCGGCATATTGGCTGGTAAGACGTATGCTTGTACAGATCGCCACTGTTATCGATAGTAGTGTAAGGATAGCGCTCGTCTGAACAGTTCATCACCTTCAGCTCGCTGGCCAAGCTGCGCGTGTGAACCCCATGTTCCAGCATACCAGCCCAATCATGGCTGTGAGAGTCGTGGGCGGAGTAATCCTGATGGGAGGGTTGCTGGTGAGTGTCAAAATTGCTAAAATCCGATAGGGGATTGTGCCAATCTGGCGGGTGAGCCTCATTCCAGCTCGTCTGGTGTCCGCCGGCTGAATCATTAAAGGCAAATGCTCCAGAATCACCCCAGCTAGAGGTGAAATCGGGAATGCCTGAATCGTGGGAATTGCTGTGATGTGCCGGTTGCCCAAAATCGGAACCAGAGTTAAACAAGTCGTGATCAAGAGGGTGCAGTTGCCCAGCATCGCCCAAATGGGAGTCAGGATATTGAGCGTCGCCGTGTTGGTGGGAATCTAAACCCAGCGACTGCATCAACCCATCCAGGGGGGAATGGTTACTGTGATGGGAATTGTCGGACAAGGGGGTATTCATGGCTCGTGCCAAAGTCCCAACTTACTGGTTTGTATAAGACACCAATATTACAGCATGCCGGCTGTCCTGGCAACCTATCGATCGCCGGCCATTTTTTTAGGTGGCAAGGGTAACAGACCATTTTGGCACGCCCAGCTAGCCGGTGGTGCCGGCATCTTGCCTGCCGGTGTCTTTAGTGATATCATTTTCTATCCCATCGATGTTCTCGACTTGTAGGGGCGGGTTCACCCAAAATATTGGCCACAAAACGAAACATATCAATAAACCGCAGCGCCCCCCACCGAAATCCACCGCCACCCCACCGGCACAAATTCGTAGGGGCGGGGCAAGCCCGAAATCAAAGCCACACAACGAAATATATAGCGGTTTTCAGTTGGATGAAGTACGCGCCCGAAACCCGGTTTCTTTAAGAAACCGGGTTTCTCAGTAACTCACTAATATGAAAACCGCTATATCAATAAACCCGCCCCGGCACCGCCGAATGCCGGTGAACATCAAGCAGTAGGGTGCGTTACGCAAGGAAACGGCACCCTACTTCTGACTGAAATGATTAAGCTCATATTGCTCTCTCCTAATTCGCTATTATCATTCTATCTTAATGATGCCGGTCGGGCCAAACCGGCTTGACAAGGTTAGGGCCGGTCGCCTACTATCTGGCAGTGCCGGCATTTTGAAAACCCCCAACACCCCAGATAATTCAGGTGGTGTAGAGACGCGACATGTCGCGTCTCTACACTTGTAGAGACGCGATAAATCGCGTCTCTGAGTCCCGGAGGCGTGCGGAGAAAAA
>CAZJNL010000859.1:0-3017 GCA_964546515.1 uncultured Oscillatoria sp. | reverse complement strand
ACCGGCCCGACAGTGCATTTCCTGGCCAGTGACATCTCCGCAGAGATGCTCTCCCGCGCTCAGCAAGGACGATACAGCCAGCATGAGGTCAGTCGCGGACTGCCACCGGCACTCCTGCGCCGGTACTTCCAGCAGCTGGGCAGTGAGTGGCAGATCCAAGAGGACATCCGCCGCACGATAGATTTCCGCCAGATAGACCTCGCTGGCGAATGGCCACCACTGCCGCCGATGGATATCATCTTTATGCGCAACGTCCTGATTTATTTCGACATCGAAACGAGAAAGGCCATCCTGACAAAGGTGCCGGAGGTGTTGAGTCCGGATGGCTACTTGTTTCTGGGTGCCGGTGAGACAACGGTGACGCTCGATGACATCTTTAAGCCGGTGCGATTCGACAAAGCTGTGTGCTATAAGTTGCGCCAGGATTAGGGAATTTGGGGATTTGGTCGCGGTAAACCCCAGCAGCACAGGCGTCGAGCCTGTGCCCGCACCGGCATCCCACTCGTAGCACAGGCGTCGAGCCTGTGCCATTAGCTGCCTCAAGCAAAGGAGCGCTCCCTATTGCACGTTTGTCAAAGATATCTTGGAAGTAGAAGGAGCCGCCAGCGACTTACTCGACCGATATCCTGACGGATACGTTTCGCACTAACTTTGTATTGAACCTTGCCGGCAATGTTCCTGACGCGCAGTTTATTCGCAAAGAGAGAAAAGATCGTGTCTCCAAACTTGTCCGACTTACCGCCGATTTACTTCTATATCCCTCGAGAAGACTGGCCGGCTGACGGTATTCCCGAAACCCCCAACGTCTATTGGCAAAATTTCGGGGGCGGGATCACGGCTGGGGTTTATGCGTGGACGGTGCAAACCTATCAGTACCTCAAAGCCAGCGGTTTACCCTGTCAACTCGTTGGAGAACTGCCTTCCGAGGGGATTGTTTTCTCTCACCGTCGCTCGATGCCCGACGATTTCAAGCCGGGGCCGAACGTTCTGTTTGTCTGCTTGAAAGCCGAACGCAACCGCCATTCCTACGCTCAATTGCACGTGGTGGGTAATCCGCTAGACTTACAACCGCAAAGCCTCCTACCGGGCGATCAATGGCTGTTATCGAACGAGCGACAGTACATCCCACACTGGCCTCAACCGGGATTGATTCCCCGCGATCCCGAACGGGGCGATCGATTTGAAAACATCGCCTTTTTTGGCGAAGGACGAAATGTCGCCCCCGAATTTCACCAGCCATCTTGGGTCGAACACCTCAACGCCCTGGGATTGACTTGGCATATGATAGATCGAGACCGACGCGCTCGCTGGAACGACTTCAGCTACGTCGATGTCATCATCGCCGTCCGTCAGTTTCACAACACGGCTGATTACGCCTGGAAACCCGCCCTCAAACTGTACAACGCCTGGCACGCTGGTATTCCCGCCATTCTCGGCCAGGGCGAGTCGGCCTATCGCTTGGAACGTCGCAGCAACTTGGATTACATCGAAGTCAACACCCTCGACGAAACCCTCGTCGCTTTAAAACGCTTGCGAGACGATCTAGAATTCCGTCACGCCGTCATCGAAAACGGACGTCGGCGGGCTGAAGAAACGAAGCCGGAAAATCTCGTCAAGCAGTGGCAAACGTTTGTCCTCGTTCGAGTCGTTCCCGCCTACGAACGTTGGCGAAATTCCCCCGCCATCGCCCGACAAGCATACTTAAAACGCTGCGCTCTGGCCCTCAAAACTGAACCCGCACGAAAAGGATGGCAAAAGATGCGAAATAAACTGGGAATTCGCACCCGATTGCGGGCAATTGCATCGAAGTTTAAATCATGAGAAAGTTCTGAAATACCTCTATCAGTTGCGTTAACTCCAGCATCCCACTCGTAGCACCGGAGTCCCGCCTGTGCTACCACCGGCATCCCACTCGTAGCACAGGCGTCGAGCCTGTGCTACCACCTGCGTCGATCTCGGATCGCCGGCGTCGAGCCTGTCCTTGAAGGCAGGCGTCCCGCCTGCCCTACGGGTTGTGGCCCATGCGGCGTTGCAGATATTTGTACTTCATTCAATTGAAAACTGCTGTAAGTAGGGTGCTTTCCCCAATCGCGCAACGCACCCTAAAAGCTAGACCGGCAGGATGGGTTTATATTAAAATTCATAAACAAGCTGCGCTATTCATCCGTAAAAAATGCTATAAATTAAGAATGTCGCGATTGAGTTTACCGCCATCTAGGGAGGAAAAACAATGGAACTCAAATCAGTTGCTGTAGAAATTCCTCAGGGGTGCAATATCATCATCGGGCACTCCCACTTTATCAAGACGGTTGAGGACTTGTACGAGATTATGGTCGGCACCTCGTCGCAGGTGAAATTCGGCATTGCCTTTTGCGAGGCGTCTGGCCCTTGTTTGATTCGAGTCACCGGCAATGACGACACTTTGCAAGAAGTGGCCACGAAAAACGCTCAAGCGCTCGCAGCCGGTCACACGTTTGTTGTGCTGCTGAGAGAGGCATTTCCTATCAACTTTTTGAACGCAATTAAGCAGTGCCCAGAAGTTTGCAATATCCACTGCGCGACAGCAAATCCGGTGCAGGCAATTGTGGCGGAAACGGAACAGGGGCGCGGCATCGTTGGGGTAGTGGACGGGTTTTCTCCTAAGGGCGTAGAAGGGCCAGACGATGTGAGGAAGCGCAAAGACTTTCTCCGCCAGATAGGGTACAAGCTGTGATAAGCTGTTATCGCTTCTGATCTGCGCACATCGTCACCAAGGGCTAGAGCTTAACTACAAACTTTGGGCTAGAGCCCAACTACAAACTTTGGGCTTTAGCTCAACTACAAACTTTGGGCTAGATCCCAACTACAAACATTTTCAAGGCATAGCCTGGAAGGGAAAGACTCTCTCTTTCCTTTCCTTGGCGCTCTACCCTGCGGGCGATCCGCTGGCGCGTCTAAGGCGTCTTGGCGGTTCCCCCCTATCCTTTCAATTTACCCACATGACTCAAAACCGTCACAGGACCCAAATCTTTCACAAC
>CAZJNL010000858.1:0-3022 GCA_964546515.1 uncultured Oscillatoria sp. | reverse complement strand
GCGTTTAAATCTGTATCCCTTTTAACTCGGCAAATTTATGGCTAAGGGCGTCCGCCTGATCATTACCTTGGAATGCACCGAGTGTCGCTCAAACACCGCAAAGCGCACTCCGGGCGTATCCCGCTACACCACCACCAAGAACCGGCGCAACACCACCGCCCGGTTAGAGCTGAAAAAGCACTGCCGTCACTGCAACAAGCACACAGTCCACAAAGAAATCAAGTAGGGATTGGGCATTGGGCACTGGGCATTGGGCACTGGGCCACAGAGCCTGGGCCAGGGACATTGGACATGGCTCGCCGGTCACGGACAGCCGAAACCTGACAACCGAAAACTGACAACCGACAACCGACAACCGACAACCGACAACTGCTATGGCTTACTTTCGTCGCCGCGTTTCTCCGATTAAACCAGGGGACCCCATCGACTACAAAGATGTCGAACTGCTCCGCAAATTCATCACCGAGCGTGGTAAAATATTGCCGCGTCGGATTACAGGTCTGACTGCCAAACAGCAGCGAGACATGACAAAAGCGATCAAACAGGCTAGACTTATTGCTTTGCTGCCCTTCGTCAACCAAGAAGGATAATCAAAAAGCTGAAGTGGAAAGGCTGAAAGCAGAAAATTCAACCTTGACACTTCACACCACACACTCAATACTTTATATTTTACAGTTCATTCGTCAAATAAGCTTGTGGATAAGGGAACGCTGATAGAATTTCGGTGGCACGGAGACAGACGGCTCGCCGTGGCAGAACGTCCAGATGGCAAAAAGAACTGGATCGTAATCGATGAGAATAACCAATCTCACAGCATCCCACCCAAGCAAATCAGTTATGAGGTAGCCGGTGGAACCTACAAACCCTCAGAAATCCCCAAGTTCCGCCAAGAGGTGGAGCTGTACCTGGACCCTGACAGCTTGGAAGTCGCTTGGGAATTTTTGGTAGAGGAGGGGGAGTCGGTGGAGCCGGCGCAAATGGCTCAGCTGCTGTTTTCCGAGCAAAGTCCGGCTCAGTGCTACGCGGCATACCTCTTGCTCTGTGAAGACAAACTCTATTTCAAGCAGAAGGGAGAGCGCTACGAGCCTCGCTCAACTTCGATGGTGGCTGAACTCAAACACCAGCAAGAAGTGGAGCGCCAGCGCCAGCAGGAGTGGCAGGAATTTTTAGCTCGCGTGCAGCAGCGGATCTCCGGAGAGCCGGTGGAGTGGCTTAATAGCGATCAGTCCCGCATCGACGCCCTAGAACGGTTCGCCGCCCTCGGAGAAGAAGCTGTTCACCGCGCTCCCGCTATAGAAACGCTAGCAGCCTTGAAACGCCCCGAAACTCCTCAAGGGGCTTTTCAGCTTTTGGTAGATTTAGGAGTGTGGACTGAGCACGAGAATCTCTTTCTCCGGCGAAGCCAGATCCCGATTCAGTTCTCTACCAAGGTGCTGGAAGTGGCCCAACGCAGCTTGATTTCTCCGCCCCCCGATCCAGACTCAAACCGCCTGGATTTAACCCATCTCAAGGTGTACACCATCGACGATGAGAGTACCCAAGAAATTGATGACGGCTTGAGTTTGGAATATCTCCCAGATGGACGTCAGCGAGTCTGGGTTCACATCGCCGATCCCACCCGCTTGCTCTCGCCCGGAGACGAGTTGGACTTGGAAGCTCGCCGGCGCTGCACGACATTATACCTGCCTACCGGGATCGTCCCTATGTTCCCCAGCGAATTGGCCACAGGGCCGATGAGTTTGGTACAGGGCAGGCTCTGCTGCGCCCTCAGCTTTGGGATTATTTTAGATGAAACAGGGGGAGTTCAGGAGTACAGCATTCACCCGAGCTCCATCAAGCCCACTTATCGCCTCACCTATGAGGATGTGGACGAAATGCTGCTGCTGGGCATCTCTGCAGAACCGGAGATCTCTGCGCTGGCGGAGTGGGCCTTCCGCCGGCAGCAGTGGCGGCTTTCCCAAGGGGCGATCAGCATCTCCATGCCAGAAGCAGTGATTAAGGTGCGCGCAGACGAGGTCGTTGTTCAAGTGATGGAAGACTCGCGCTCCAGACAGCTGGTTGCAGAAATGATGATTTTGGCTGGGGAAGTCGGAGCTCGCTACGGTCAAACTCACAATCTCCCCCTGCCTTTCCGCAACCAGCCCCAACCCGAACTGCCCTCGGATGAAGAACTGCTGCTGCTGCCGGCAGGTCCGGCACGCGCCTGCGCCATTCGCCGGTGCATGCCCAAGAGCGAAATGAGCACCATGCCGGCACGCCACGCCAGTTTGGGCTTGGACACCTACGCCCAAGTCACCTCTCCCATCCGCCGCTATACCGACTTGCTCGCCCACTTCCAGATCAAAGCTCACCTGCGAGGCGATCCCTTGCCCTTCTCAGCCCAAGAACTGCTGGACGTGATGCTGAGTATTTCTTCGATTGTCTCTGAAGCGAGTTTGGTGGAGCGCCAAACCAACCGCTACTGGGCGCTGGAATTCCTCCGCCGTCACTCAAATGAGGTTTGGCAAGCCCTGATGCTGCGCTGGCTGCGAGAAGATGAAAACCTGGGACTGGTGCTGCTAGAAGAGCTGGGCTTGGAGCTGCCCATGCGCTTCCGGCGCTCGGTAGAACCGGGCGACCGCCTGGAATTGAGGGTGACTCACTCAGATCCCCGCTCTGACATTATTCAGTTCCAAGAAATGATTGCTCAGGCGGCTCAATCGGCTGCTAGCTGAGGGGGGTGCGCTTCGGCGCACTCTGCGGGCTGCCTGAGATTAGATTTGGGTGAATAGTTATTTTTCAAACCGCCAAGACGCCAAGGACGCCAAGGAATTTAAGGAAGGGTTTAGGCGGATTAGAAGAATTTTAGAGGGTGAGGAGCCAGAGGGAAGAGGTTAATTTGTGAGCCGGCATTGCAGAAGAGAGCCGGTTTAATGGCTGCGCCTGCGGGCTGCCTGAGAGTTTATATGGTTGAAGAATTATTGTTTGAACCGCCAAGACGCCAAGGACGCCAAGGAATTTAAGGAAGGGTTTAGGCGGATTA